>JAHECJ010000046.1 GCA_024641805.1 Desulfococcus sp. | reverse complement strand
ATTCTGAGCCAGGATCAAACTCTCCAATTAATATATCATGCACCCTTCCGGGCACATCTTAATCCTGAAATTAACTAAGACCCATTTTGTTCATCACTATTTAGTTTTCAAAGATCAAAGGTGAAATTAAAAAAATATAGTCACCTGATTCAAGCTTAACTGAAAAAAAGTTACAGTCAAGTTTTTTCAAAAACTTGATTAATCGCTATTGAAAATTGATTAGTCGTGTTTGAGAAAGTGTATTTAATATAGAAAGCAAAACCCTTTGTCAACAGGTTTTGTTACATTTTTATTTTTATTTTATGAATTTTTTTCTTGCCGGCTTTTAAGAGAATTTCATCTTTTTCAATGTCATTGCAGCCGACAACATAATCGGTTGATTCGATGCGATTTTCGTTTAAATACGCCCCGCCCTGTTCAATCAACCGACGGGCGGCGCTTCCGGATTGAGCAAGGCCGACTTCATGATATAATTTAAAAGCAGGGATGCCAGACTCGAATCTGGCCATTTCAATATATGTATGGGGCGTTGTGTCATTGCCATCTATTTCAATTGAAGGCTCTTTTACTTTTCCCCGCGGGACATCACTGGACGGCAAAATCGAATCCGGAATAACCCGCTCACCAAAGTTAGCCGATGCGCTGCGTTTTGCCTTTTGCGCTTCCTCCAACCCGTGACATAATTTAGTGGTTTCATAGGCTAAAATCGATTTCGCAATGTTTAAATCCGCGCCATCGAGTTTTTCAACTTCACGGATCTCATCCATCGGCAAAAAAGTAAACAAAGCTAAAAAGCGAACCACATCATTGTCATCCGTGTTGACCCAGAATTGATAGTAATCATACGGGGATGTCCGTTCCGGATCCAACCACACCGCTCCGCTGGCTGTTTTTCCCATTTTGGCACCCGTACTGGTTGTAATTAAGGGAAAAGTAATTCCAAATGCAGTTTTTTGCAGTTTTCGACGGACAAGATCCACACCTGCAACGATATTTCCCCACTGGTCACTGCCGCCCATTTGAAGCAGACAGCCATGTGAATCGGCAAGTTTCATGAAGTCATATGCCTGAAGCAGCATGTAATTGAATTCAATAAAACTAAGTCCCTCTTCAGATTCCAGACGTAATCGGTAACTTTCCGCTTTCACCATCCGATTAACAGAGAAAAAACGACCAATATCCCTTAAAAAGTCAATATATCCCAATCCGGTTAACCAGTCTGCGTTATCGACTAGTTGCGCCCGGCCATCTGAAAAATTAATAAAATTCGAAAGTTGTCTTTTGATGCCGATTTTGTTGAATTCAACATCCTCTTTGGTGATCAGCTGACGCATTTCCGTTTTCCCGCTCGGATCACCGATCAGACCGGTCCCTCCCCCAACAAGCGCAACAGGACGATGTCCGTTGCTTTGCATATGGGCCAGCGACATTATTGGAACAAGACTTCCCACGTGAAGACTTGAAGCGGTAGGGTCAAAACCGATATAACAGGATGCGCTGCCATTATCCAGATACTCATAAAGTTCTTTTTCATGAGTCATATTTTCAATAAAACCGCGTTCCTGTAGAACTTTAATCACATTCATGCACAACAGCCCCTATTTATTAGCAAATTCAACAGCTCTGGTCTCACGGATCACTGTCACTTTAATCTGACCGGGAAATGTGAGAAGTTCTTCAATTTTTTTCACAATATCCTTGCATAACAAAATTGATTCATCATCTGAAATAGATCCGCCCTCAACAATCACTCTTAACTCACGGCCGGCTTGAATAGCATAAGAATTTGAAACACCTTTAAATCCATTGGCAATCGCTTCAAGCTCATCCAGCCGTTTAATGTAATTTTCAAGGAGTTCCTTTCTTGCTCCGGGTCTGGCGCCTGAAAGGCTATCCGCGGCCTGAACCAGAAGATCATATACAGATTCCGGGGGAACCGCTTCGTGATGAGCGGCAATTGCATAAACGACCTTCGGCGATTCGCCGCATTTTTTGGCAAGCTTGGCTCCTAAATCCGCGTGCGCCCCATCCACTTCATGGTCTATGGCTTTGCCGATATCATGAAGCAGACCCATCCGTTTGGCCAGTTTGACATTTAAACCCAGTTCCGCAGCCATTGCACCGCACAAAAAGCCTACTTCTACTGAATGCTGAAGCACATTCTGTGCATAACTGGTGCGGAATTTCAATCGGCCAAGCACCCGTATCAATTCATTATTGATCCCATGAACACCAAGATCAAAAGCGGCCTGGTCTCCTGCCTCTTTAATGTCTGTTTCAACTTCTTCGGTGACCTTTTTAACAATATCCTCAATTCTTGCAGGATGGATGCGTCCGTCTTCAATTAATCGAAGCAAAGACAAGCGGGCAACTTCACGCCTGACAGGATTAAATCCCGAGAGAATAACGGCTTCCGGGGTATCATCAATGATCAAATCAATTCCGGTGGCAGCTTCCAGCGCACGTATGTTCCGGCCTTCTCTTCCGATAATCCGGCCTTTCATTTCATCATCCGGAAGCTGTACAACAGACACTGTTCTTTCCGCGACAAAATCGCCGGCATATCGCTGCATGGCAATTGCCATGATCCTTTTGGCTTCTTTATCAGCCGTTTCTTTAGCTTCGGCAGCAATACGCTTGATTATTTTGGCCGCATCATGCCTGGCTTCATTTTCCATAGATTGAATTAACAGTTCTTTCGCTCCTTCAGCGGTAAGCCCTGAAATCGATTCTAACTGCTTCTTTTGAGTTTCGATTAATTCATTATAATTTTGTTCGAGGCTGGATATTTTGCTTTCTCTTTTACCGAGTTCTTTTTCTTTACGATTGGCTTCTTTTAATTGAAGTTCGACCTGGTCATTTTTCTTTTCTATGTTTTCTTCTTTTTGCTGTAGCCGGTTTTCCATTTTTTTAAGTTCTGAACGCGCCTCAACGGTTTCAGCATCAAAATCACTTTTCATTTTCAGGAGACGATCTTTAGCTTCAAGCTGCGCTTCCTTAATAAGTGATTCGGACTTACGTTCAGCTGTCTCGATGATCATCCTGGATTTATCGTCGGCATCTTTCGATTTTTGAGAGTTAATACGCTCCCGAAAAACATGAGACCCGACAAAACCCAGCGCACCACCGATGATGATTAATAAAATATATATTCCATCCATTCATTTTCTCCCTGCATGAAGTATTATATAGATATCGCTATTAAAAGAGCGATAGGCATTTGATGAGGTATACGCAACAGAACTTTACGATGAACAAAAGGCTGGATAAAAGGAGAAAAGGCGAAATGATTTTCTGCCCGAAAAAGGCATTTGTTAATAATAAATACCCCCGCCTGAATCCGTGTTGAATAAACCTTGAACCTAATTGCCAAGGTGGGCGTCTTATGGCTTCTTTAGGCTTTTCCGTACGAGCGGAACTTGCTCACCAAAACCAGTGAAGGCTCCCTTAATGTTAATATTGGGTCAAGGGACATAACTCAATCACGAAAACAGCAGGGGTATAAGTAATATTATTAAAAATTTGATTGATCGCTCTAAAATTTAATCATTTAAAAAGTGGTTGATTGTGTTCAGTATCCGCAAAACATTAAAATATCATTGAATGTCGATCATTTCATCCAGCCTGATTGCCCGTGATGAAACTGTTTCTAATAAATCTGAGTGGTTGTTGGTCAAATCAACATACTGTTTGGATATATTTAACGCAGTCATGACAAGTATAGCAAGTTTATTGGTTTTTAAAGCGTGGGGCGGAAATTGTTCCTCAACCTTTTTGAGTTCCTGCATCAAATATGATAAAATTTCTTTTAAATTCTTACGGTTTTCCTCAGATTTAAATTTAAATGTTTCGCCTAACAATTCAATTTTTATTACCTGCTCCACGTCTTTATAACCACTTTCCCCCAACCGGCAAATAGAATATTACTCGATTTTGTTTTCATTGAGATGATTAAGTTTTGCAAGAATATTGTCAACCTTAGAACGAATCAGCGCCTTTTGTTCCGTATTCTTATTCTCTGTTTCAACCTTTTTTTTAAGTTCTTCCTCCAATCTTTTTACTTTGGCGGAAAGTTCCAAATTTAAATTTTCAGTGGATTTACATCGCGTAATTAAATTTCCAACCTTTTGTTCCAGTTGATCAAATTGGAGCATTACATTATCGTTATCCAACTTATACCTCACTTATCTGTTTAAGTTATAATATTTGCAATGTTTTAAAGTCAAGATATTTTCATGGTTCCATCAGCACCGCTTCTACATTCAGCAAATCCTGAGCGGTATTGACCCCCATGACTTCACGCTGATCCATGCATATCATTAACCCGATTTTTTTGCCTAACTGATGGGCGATTTCAACAATATCCGTCAAATATATTTCATTTTGATTATTGTTCGATCTGATTTTTGATAACGAGTTTTCCAAAAAGTTTTTATTTACACAATAAATACCTGAGTTAACCGTATTTATAGTTTTTTCAGATTCGTTCGCATCAGCCTCTTCAACTATTTTCGCGACACCGCCGCATGAATTGGAAATAATCCTGCCATAACCAAAGGGATTTTCAAGAGAAACCCCCAAAACCGTAATGTCATTTTCCTGGTCCACGTGATCAGAAATCAGTTTCCGGATAGTTGATGCTCTGATCAGCGGAACATCACCCGATAAAATGACAACATACCTGCAGTTTTGAGGTAATCCGGGCAAAGCGCATTTCACGGCATGACCAGTTCCTTTTTGCTCTTTTTGCAATGCAAAAATTACATCGGCTTCAGCAGACACAACTTCCCTGACTTTTTCGGCCTGGCAGCCGATAACAATAATAATGTCTTTACCGGCTATTTCGACGGCAGTATTTACAACATGCATAATCATTGGGCGATCAGAAACATGATGAAGTACCTTCGCCTTATCTGACTTCATCCGGGTTCCTTTTCCCGCCGCCAGAATTACAATTACAACGGAATCATTAAATTTATTCATGGCAACACCGGTTCGAATTCCCTCAAAAAACAAAGGACAAATCATAATATGATTTGTCCTTTGTTAATCAATTAAAAACATTGTCAAATGAAATGATCGACAAATTTAAAAAAACAAATGTGCTGTTACCGGTATTAGCCTCGGGTCTCTGCAATTTTAATCCGTTCAATGGCGCGGTACATTGCGGCCTTTGCGCGTTCAAAATTTACATTTTCGACTTTTTCCTGGGCCAAGCGTTTCTGGGCACGTTCGAGAGCAGCGCGTGCACGATCGATATCAATGTCTCGACGCCTTTCCGCAGATTCAGCCAAAATAGTCACCCGATCAGGAAGGGCTTCAGTAAAACCTCCGCTGACAAACAGCATTTTTTCCTTACCGGCGGCATCTTTGTAATTAATTCTTCCGGGTTTCAGTGATGTCAAAAATGGGGTATGGCCACTTAATACACCAAATTCACCCAGCGTTCCGGGAGCCATAACAATTTCCACATCTTCGCTGACCACGTATTTTTCCGGGGTAACAACTTCCAATTTTAATAACTCAGCCATGGGGCTTCCCTACCTTATAAATTTATGATGCCATTTTTTTGGCTTTTTCGATAGCCGCTTCGATGGTACCGACCATGTAAAAAGCCTGCTCCGGCAGATCATCATGTTTACCTTCACAGATTTCTTTAAAAGCCTTGATTGTATCAGCAATCTTCACATACTCACCGGCAAGTCCGGTAAATGTTTCTGCAACGTGGAACGGCTGAGACAGGAATCTTTGCATTTTTCTGGCACGAGACACGGTAATTTTGTCTTCGTCGGAAAGTTCGTCCATACCGAGAATGGCAATAATATCCTGAAGTTCTTTATATTTCTGTAGAATTTGCTGTACCTGACGGGCAACCTGATAATGTTCTTCACCAATATATCCAGGGTCAAGAATTCGTGATGATGAATCCAGCGGATCCACCGCCGGATAAATACCCAGTTCAGCAATCTGCCGGGACAAAACAACGGTTCCGTCAAGATGGGCAAATGTTGTGGCCGGTGCAGGGTCTGTCAAGTCATCTGCAGGAACGTATACGCATTGAACTGCAGTAATAGAACCCTTATCCGTTGAAGTGATCCGTTCCTGAAGAGCACCCAGGTCAACGGCCAGGGTCGGCTGATAACCAACCGCCGAAGGCATGCGGCCGAGAAGCGAAGAAACTTCAGAACCCGCCTGGGTGAATCGGAAGATATTGTCAATAAAAATCAAAACGTCCTGACCTTCCACATCCCTGAAATACTCTGCGCAGGTCAATGCAGATAGTGCTACCCGGGCACGGGCTCCAGGCGGCTCGGTCATCTGACCATAAATCAGAGCAGCTTTCGGAAGAACGCCTGAATCTTTCATTTCATGGTAGAGGTCGTTGCCTTCGCGGGTTCTTTCGCCAACACCGGCAAACACTGAAATACCACCATGATGCATGGCGATATTGTTAACCATTTCCATCATGATAACGGTCTTGCCGACGCCGGCGCCACCGAACATCCCCATTTTCCCGCCGCGTGGGAACGGAACCAGCAGGTCGATAACCTTAACACCGGTTTCAAGGACATGGACAGATGTATCCTGCTCAGTCAATTTGGGTGCTGCTCTGTGAATCGGCATCATTTTTTCGTGACTAACCGGACCCAGACCATCCACTGGTCGACCGACCACGTTCATAACCCGGCCCAAAGATGCAGCGCCAACAGGCATCATAATCGGTCCGCCGGTGTCTTTGACCGGCATTCCTCGAACAAGACCGTCCGTAACATCCATGGCAATGGTCCGAACCACGTTATCACCCAGGTGTTGTGCAACTTCGACAACCAGGTTGTCGGCATCTTCATTGATTGCAGGATTGGAAATTAAAAGTGCCGTAAGTATCTCAGGTAAATTGCCCTGTTCGAACTCAACATCGACAATAGGACCCAAAACCTGTGTTATCTTACCTAAATTTTCTCCCATTGAAAGACCTCCTAAAAGACTATATAATGCAATAAGATTTTGCGGGTTATCCCTTTAGCGCTTCAGCGCCGCCGATAATATCCATCAGCTCCATTGTAATAGCAGCCTGGCGGGCTTTATTATACGCCAGTGTCAGATTTTGGATCATATCGTTACATGCCTTGGTTGCATTATCCATCGCTTTCATGCGAGCCGCATGCTCACTGGTCGATGTTTCAAGCAACGCGTTGTAAATCTGAATAAAAACATTTTTGGGGAGCATCTCATTTAATAACTCATCCGGAGAGGGTTCAATAATATGCTCGGCCATATATGGCTTATCATCATCTGCTTCAGCACCCGCTGTTTCAATTACCGGAATGGGCAACAGCTGCTTAACAACCGGCGGCTGACTTGCCATTCCCTGGAAATTGGCGAAGATGACATAAACCTCATCAAAACTTCCGTCTAAAAATCCGTCAATTAACTCCTGGCCAGATGTCGATGCCACGTTAAAACTAAACTTGCCACCCACAACATTTAAATACTGACGGGTGATCTGAAATTTATTATTGCGACACCAATCACGTCCTTTTTTCCCAAAATTGGTAAACGATACGTCAAATCCTTGGGCCGACTTATCGTCCATCAATTTTTCAGCAGCATCAATTAAATTAACATTGAAGCCACCGCAAAGGCCACGGTCAGAAGTCATTAAAACAATATTGATACGATTGACTTCATCACGGGGTGTTAACAAGGGACTTGCGTCATCGCCAGCCTTATCGGCTATATTCCCGAGTACTTCAGAAAATTTTTCAGCATAGGGCCGAAACGCTTCCATTGTCGTCTGTGCACCGCGCAACCGAGAAGTCGCCACCATGTTCATGGCCTTTGTGATCTGCTTGGTCTTTTTGACGCTGGTTATTTTTGATTGAACTTCTTTTAATGTTGCCATATGTTTACTGCCCTTATCAGCGTAATTGATTCATTGTTCGGTATGAAACAGCAACTTATTTGATGGTATCCTTGAACTCATCGCCGTATTCAGTCAGCGCCTTGTTCAATAATTGTTCCATATTTTCCATTATCTTTTTCTCGCTTGCAATGCCGCTAAAAATTTGCGGATAGCGACTTTCAATAAAGGAGTACAGGCCAGCTTCGTATTTAGCTAGCACTTCAAGCGGCAATGCATCAAGGAAGCCTTTTGTTCCAGCAAATAAGATCGAAACCTGCTTTTCAAGCGGCAGCGGCTGATATTGAGGCTGTTTTAATATCTGAACCAGACGGGCACCGCGCGTCAGCTGTTTTTGAGTTGAGGCATCAAGGTCGGAGCCGAAAGCGGCAAAAGACTCAAGTTCACGATACTGGGCAAGATCAAGGCGAAGCGTTCCAGCCACCTGTTTCATGGCTTTTTCCTGGGCAGCGCCGCCAACGCGGGATACTGAAAGACCAACGTTAATGGCAGGTCTGACACCGGCAAAGAAAAGGCTGGGTTCAAGATAAATCTGGCCGTCGGTAATTGAAATAACATTGGTCGGAATGAATGCGGAAACGTCACCCGCCTGGGTTTCAATAATTGGGAGAGCGGTTAAAGAACCTGCCCCGAGTTCGTCATTCAGTTTCGCGGATCGTTCAAGCAAACGAGAATGGTTGTAGAAAATATCCCCAGGGTAAGCCTCGCGTCCCGGTGGGCGGCGTAAAAGAAGTGAAACCTGACGGTAGGCAACCGCTTGTTTGGAAAGGTCATCGTAAATGATCAACGCATGCTTTCCGTTGTCACGGAAGTATTCGCCCATAGAAGTTCCGGCATACGGTGCAAGAAACTGTTGGGCCGCGGGGTCGCTGGCACAAGCGGCAATCACGGTGGTGTATTCCATTGCACCGTGTTTTTCGAGAACCGCAATAACCTGGGCAACGGTTGATTTTTTCTGACCACAGGCAACATAAATACAATAAATATCTGTATTTTTTTGAGCCAGAATCGCGTCAACCGCAACAGCAGTTTTCCCAATCTGACGGTCACCAATGATCAGCTCCCGCTGACCCCTGCCGACAGGAGTCATCGCGTCAACGGCCTTCAATCCGGTATAGCAGGGTTCGTGAACACTCTTACGTGCAATAACACCCGGAGCAACCATTTCAATTCGTCGGGTTTCGGTTGCTTCAACAGGCCCTTTTCCATCCAAGGGCTGGCCGGCTGCATCAAGTACACGTCCTAAAACCGCTTCGCCAACTGGTACTTCAGCAATACGCCCGGTTCTTTTTACGATATCCCCTTCTTTAATATGGGTATCTTCGCCCATGATGGCAACACCCACATTATCTTCTTCAAGGTTCAACGCAAGACCGAGAATACCACCTGGAAATTCAACGAGTTCCAACGCCTGGACTTTCTCGAGGCCATACACGCGGGCGATCCCATCACCGACAGACAAGACAGTACCGGTTTCACTTAATTCGATCTTCTTGTCAAAATCCTGAATCTGATCTTTAATAATCTGACTTATTTCTTCGGCTTTTATTTCCATTAGACACTCTCACCCCTTTTTAA
>JAHECJ010000590.1 GCA_024641805.1 Desulfococcus sp. | reverse complement strand
GTACAATGACAATGCCGGGGCCATCATCCGGAAATGCTTCCAGAAAAATTCTTAATGCCTCAGTCCCCCCTGTGGATGCCCCCGCGACAACAATTTTATCCGTGGTCTGAATGACTCTGTTGACTGAGGGCTTGGGAATAACTGCATCTGCGGATAATTTTTTTTCAACAATAAAACCGATTGTTTTGTATGGTTTTAACCTTGCTTTAGACGCTGCTTTAACCGCATCACAAATTCGTATTTTAGATTCTTTTAAAAATGCCTGTGTTCCGATCTTTGGTTTTTCTATTATTTCAACAGCCCCGTATTCAATTGCCCTTAGAGCGTTTTCTGATCCAAGTTTTGCTACACTGGAACAAATAACCACCGGAATAGGGTGTTGGGTCATAATTTTCTGAAGAAAGGTAATGCCATCCATACGGGGCATTTCGATATCAAGGGTGATTACATCGGGCATTCCCTTTTTGATCTTTTCCACCGCCACGTATGGATCGGGAGCTGACCCTATGATATCAATATCAGGATCAGAAGATAAAAGTTCAGAAATTGTTTGGCGCACAATGGCTGAATCATCAACAATAAGGACTTTTATTTTATTTCCGCTGTTCATACCTGATGAATCTTTCGGCTTATCTGCCGCTGTATAGTGCAGATGGAACCAATGATTTATAATTATATTATCTTGGCTTTTTGTATGTTGACCCTGCTACCGGGCAGAAGTTGTCATTTATACCGTGAAGCGTTTCCGAATGGCCGATAAACAAAAAACCTCCGGGCAACAACTGATCATAAAATCTTTCAAACAATTTTATTTGCGTATTTCGATCAAAGTAAATAATCACATTTCGACAAAAGATGATGTCCATTTTTGTCTTTATGGAAAAATCACTTCGATCATTCAAGTTGATGCGTTGAAACAAAATTTTGTTTCGAATCTCCGGAACCACCCTTAAAAAGCTTTTTTGAGACCCCTTCCCACGCATCAGATATCTATGTTTCATGGCACTTGGCACAGGTTCAGTTACGGATTCCGGGTAAATTCCTTTTGTGGCGATATCCAGCACACGGGTGGATATGTCACTGGCTAAAATGTTAAAATCCAGTGATGGTGAATTTAAAACATATTCGGCCAGTATCATGGCCAAAGTGTATGGCTCCTCACCGGTGGAACATCCGGCGCTCCATACATTGAGCTTCCGACCGGCTTTCCAAATACCTGCCTCAATGAGGTGTGGCAAGGTTTCATTAAACATAAAATTAAAATGTTTAGGTTCCCTGAAAAAATCAGTTTTATTGGTGGAGACCACATCGATCATACGTACCAATTCTTCAGATCTGTTTTTCTCATTTGAAACATATGTAAAGTAATGGCCAAATGATGAAAGATTTAAATCTCGTATGCGTTTTTTTAACCTCGCCGTTAACATGGTCTTTTTAGCCGAAGTCAGGTTGATGCCACAACTTTCATAGATCAAATGCCTGAATCTGTTGAAATCGTAATCAGACATCACCGAATGGGGAACGATAAATTCTTTTGTTTCCGAATTCTGAGAATGCGTTTGTGCGATAGTCATCTTTTATCTCTTTTTAAGGATTTGCTTTTTGAACCAGATCTAATTCTTCGTTTGTGAGGACCTTGTCTATGTCAAGAATAATTAAAAACTTATCCTCCTGTTTTCCCATCCCCCTGATAAATGCATTATTTACTTTTATTCCCAGTTTCGGAGGGGGAGATATATCCTCAGGATTAATTTCCGTGACCTCTTTTACTGAATCTGCCAATGCTCCCATCTGGGTCATTTCATCATCAATGAGAATTTCGACAATAACAATACAGGTGTCCACCGATTGCTCAATGGCACCCATTCCCAGTTTCTGTCGTAAATCAATCACCGGAACGACATTGCCTCTTAAATTAATCACACCTCGAAGAAAATCCGGCATCCTGGGCACCTTGGTAATGGTCGTAAAATCCAGGACTTCACGCACCTTCCCGATTTCCAAGGCAAAGTCTTCATCCCCTAACGTAAATGTTAGGTATTGATTGGTTCCTTCAACTTTAACAGCCAGCTCTTGGGCATACATGGTTATACCTCCATCAAAAAATAGTGTGCAGCGATTGATTAAAATTAATATCGTTCAAATTCACTGTCATCCGCATCGCCCATATTCAACCATACACCCTTTGATCCGGCTGCCTGCTTCGACCTAAAATCCACACGGGTAATGGGGGCTTTCTTTTTGGCTTCAGGCATATGTCTTTTAGCAGAACGCGAATCAACAACATTTTTATCGGAATCAATTTTAAAGAATGAAGCAGTTTCCCGTAGTTGTTCGGCCTGGCCTGCCAATTCTTCACTGGTGGAGGACATTTCCTCTGTAGCACTGGCATTTTGCTGCGTTACTTGATCGAGTTGCTGGATGGCTTTGGTTACCTGAGAAATCCCGTCTGCCTGCTCTGCGCTGGATGCATTTATTTCTTCAACCAATTCAGCGGTTTTTTGAATGCCGGGGACGATCTCGTCGATTAGTTTTCCCGCTTTTTCTGCAATTTCAACACTGGACCCGGACAGTCCTCCGATTT
>JAHECJ010000589.1 GCA_024641805.1 Desulfococcus sp. | reverse complement strand
CATCATTGGAACTAAAAACGACCCCCTCGGCTTCCAGCAGTCGTTTTTGCTCTTCGTAACCCAAAGACGGCTTCAGGGATATTTCGCCTTTGCGATTCACCACCCGATGCCAGGGAAGTCCTTCTTTTCTGGAGCAGGCGTGAAGTATCCGTGCGACCTGCCTTGCGGCGTGCGGATTTCCGGCGCAGGCGGCAATAATCCCGTAAGTACATACCCTGCCTTCGGGTATCTGTTTTATCAGGTCCTTGACGGACAAAGTAAAAGATTTCATTATACCCTATAAGTCACCATCAAAAAAATAACTGGAAAAATTCTGCGCATGAAAAATTTACGCAAAACCCCGCCGGCTGTCTGCTTCCGGGACACCAATTTCGGCCCTGTGGCGGTGCTTTGGTCGGTTGTCGACGACAGGCCCATGGTTTCTTGCATCCTGATTTCCAAACCGGAAATGACCGCTGACCGGATCAGTGCGAAGTCCTATCCGGCTGCCGGTAATTTTTCGTGCTCAGAAATCAATGAACTGGCAGACCTGATCCGGGCGTTCCTGGCCGGCGAGGATATCCGCTTTGATCTCGACATGGTACGTCTTGACCTGTGCTCACCCTTCCAGCAGAAAGTTCTGCGTGCCGAACACGCTATTTCACGGGGACGGGTCAGCTCTTACGGTCTGATTGCAAAATATTTAAACACGCCGGGCGGCGCCCGTGCCGTTGGAACGGCCCTGGCGACCAACCCGTTTCCGATTGTTATTCCCTGTCACCGTGCCGTTCGGTCTGACGGAGCATTGGGCGGTTATCAGGGAGGGATAGCAATGAAACGGTTGCTCTTGAAAATGGAAGGCGTTGCCTTCCGGGATGAAACACACGTGGTAGGTGGCAATTTCTTTTATCAGGAAAGCATCTGAGCTATTCCCCTATTTACTCGATGATCCGGTCGCCTACTCAATAGTATCCGGAATCCGTCTTTTGGGAATCAGGCCCTTTTGTATGAGCCAATCAAATAATTCTTTTCCGCCTGACAACTCATCAAAAATTACCGCTGACGTAATCGTGGCCGAAGTGACGGCATCCAGCTGAGGATTAAAATAAAAAGGCGTAAATATAAAACGCCCCACCAGTCGATCGTGCATTAATTTCACATCTTCCTCAGACCACTTTTCGTTTCCCCATTTGGTCAACTGCAGCGGGACAAAGTCCAGCACGGCACCTTTTTCATTAAAGATATAAAAGAAATGAACGTCCTGGCAGGAATTGCATATTGAAGGACTGCTGACCACCGCCGCAAACAATCTTTTCATGCTTTCCTTGCCGTCAATGATGCCTGTATATGCCTGGCCGCCTTCAAACGACAATTTTCGGAATTCTGTCAAACGGCCGTCGCGCGCGCCCACCGTTGTCATAGCGGTTTTTATCTGCGCCGCTATTTTCGGGTCCGGGAGCAAAGGCGCGATCGCGTTGACTGTTGCCTTTTCCTGCAAGCCTTTTTGACGAAACACTTCCAGATCCATATGCTGGAGGGCCGTCATATCCTGGTACAGGCTTTCGTCATCCAGGCGGACTTCCGAATAAGTGAGCGCAACCATGGCCGTGTCCGGATTTTTCTCCATCCGGACCAATACCGAAAAGGGCAAGAGAGGTTTTCCAAGCGCCTTGTGCAGTTCAAGCTGATGATCGGCCACGACGGGAAACTGGATTTGGTATTTTTCACGAAAGGTGTTGATCTCATCTTCCGTGTTCCCTTCGCCAACGCCAATCATTTTGATGTGATCCCGCGGCGGGCCGTCAGCATCAATCCGCTCAAAAAGCTGATTATAAACAGTGGCCTGATCCTCGCAGGGAATGCAGTGAACATTTAACATGATCACCAGCACCAGGTCGGCCTCTATATCTCCGACAGAAAATGCCGCATCGGATGTAAGTCCCAGATAAGATCGGTCGCCAGGCCTATCGGGTGCTTTTAAAGTGGTATCCGGAAATGTCTCTCCGACGTGGATCAATTTATAGCCATACACCAGATCAGCCGCCACGTCCGGTGCATTTTCCGGAGGAATATTTCCAACGTATTTGAGTTGCGGCGTTTTGCACCCGGCCATTGACAAGTATAAACCGCCAAGTGCCATCATACCCAACCCGATCACCAGAATTGCATATTTTTTCATGTCGTTTCCTTTTCTCGAAAAAACAAAAAATATTTTCATCGGCGCTGGAAAGACTGAGAATCTAATATGTTAAGATAAAATTACCATAAAACACAGCTATATTTCATGGTTCGTGTCGCCCGGCAGGATAAGGGGCTGCTGGACAGGCAGCTCAACAGAGACGGAATCAACGTTTCTTAAGCCGCGGGGCAGTTTTTTACCGCGCTGGGCCCGGGTACCGATAAAATTACTGAAGTTGGCAGGGGTCAGCTTGAAATGACGCCGGCCGGAAAACAGCGTCAGCGAAGCTTCTTCGGGGAGCAGGAACAGATGTCTTAAAAAATCACTGCCGGCCTTGAAATCCTTGGTCAGCACATTGATAATTTTATTCCCCTTTCCCTTGGGCAGATCGGGCAGGTCTTTTAACGGGAACGCCAGCATGCGGCCTT
>JAHECJ010000588.1 GCA_024641805.1 Desulfococcus sp. | reverse complement strand
GAGCAAGACCTCCAAATCAAAAAGGGGTTAAATTGTATCTTCTATAATTCTCCATTCTCAAACAAAATCCTTGCCGCATCTTTTTCTATTCAAAACGATTTCTATTCCAAATTGTTTTTTTACACGTTGTAAAATAATCCGGCAGATAACACACCATCCTTCTTTAAAAAAAACCGCTACGAACCTGAAATACCGCGCATAATCCACTTCTCAAAAATCTTTATCAATGTGGCATATTTCTTGTATTTAAATTACTTAGCTGGATGCAACACATTCAACAATGATTGTAACTGACCGGCGGGGCATCATGAAAATTTTTCCCTTTGTTCTGATCCTTTTTCCTATCCTGGCAGCCCTTGTCTGCTACATGATCCGAAACCATATCATCCGCAATATGGTCATCCTGATTTCAAGCGTTATCCTGGCGGTGACCGCCCTGCTCCTCATCCCGCGCGTGCCATTTGACTTTTCGCCGGAAACCATTTTCGGTGTCAGCATTCATGATATTTTAAAAACCGCTGATTTCTTCCTGCTGTTTGTCATTCTGTATTTTGGTGTCCGGCATAAAAGCCTGCTGATTCAGATGCTCTCTGTTTTCCAGATCGTTTTGCTGGGATATCTGGAGTTTTTCATGTCCAGGCCTACCGCAGCCGGTCCGATTTTTCACTGCGACTCCCTCAGCCTTATCATGGTCCTGATCATCTGTATCGTCGGCACAATCATCTGTGTCCAGGCGATCCCCTATATGAAAAAACACGAAGAAGAACTCAAAACCGCCGTTTCGCAGCAACCCCGTTTTTTCTTTGTGATGCTTCTGTTTTTAGGCGCCATGAACGGCGTTGTCCTATCTAATGATATGATGTTCTTTTATTTTTTCTTCGAATTGACCACGGTCTGTTCTTTTCTGCTCATCGGTCATGATAAAACCGAAAGAGCCACAAGAAATGCCGTCCGGGCATTGTGGATGAACAGCCTGGGGGGCGCGGCGTTCATCACAGCCATGGTTTGGATTCTTGGTCGACTAGAAACGCTGGATATGCAATATATCATCCACTCCGGTTCGCAGGCAAAGCTGGTCCTTGTGCCAATGGCCCTGCTGTATCTCGCCGCCTTCACGAAATCCGCCCAGTTTCCGTTTCAAAGCTGGCTTTTAGGCGCCATGGTCGCCCCTACCCCGGTTTCTGCGCTGCTCCATTCCAGCACCATGGTCAAGGTGGGGGTATACTTAGCGCTGCGGCTTGCGCCGGCCATCAAGGGATTGTTTCTGACTCAATGTATCACCATTTTCGGCGCTTTCACCTTTCTGGCCGCAGCTGCACTGGCCGTAGGCCAAAGCAACGGGAAAAAAGTCCTGGCATATTCCACGATCAGCAACCTGGGACTGATTTTTGCGTGCGCCGGGCTAAACACCCCGGAATCGATTACCGCTGCCGTTATCCTGATCATATTCCACGCCGTGTCCAAGGCCCTGCTGTTCCTCTGCGTCGGGACCATTGAACAGCATATTGAAAGCCGTAATATAGAAGATATGCGGGGGCTATATGCACGAATGCCCCTGACCGCCCTGATCACAGTCATGGGCGTCATTACGATGATCATGCCGCCCTTCGGTTTGCTGCTGGGCAAATGGATGGCTATGGAAGCGGCCTCCGGCTTTTTAGCCGGAATTATCATGATCGCCATGGGCAGCGCCCTGACCGTTATGTACTGGGCCAGGTGGGCCGGGATTCTGATGAGTGATCCGTTTGCCGGAAAATTCAAACTGGAACGCCAGCCGGCACTGACCTGGGCGGCCGTGCTCTCCCTGTGCGCCGGGATCGGAGCGTTGAGTGTTCTATCCCCCTGGATTTACCAGTGGTGCATCATTCCGGTGATGGGAATGGACTACCCGGTCTCCTACACCACCGGATACGGAATTTTTAAAAATTCATTCGGCACCTTCGCCGTGCTTCCCTTATCCATCATCGCGGGGGTAGGATTTTTCATATCCATCCTGGCAGTCCGGGGAGCCCGGAAAAGCAGGATCACCATGCCATACCTGAGCGGGCTGCAGACAACCGAACCCAGGGTATTTAAAGGCCCCATGAATCAGCTGGTCACCGCCGAAGCCGGAAACTATTATCTGTCCTCAATCTTCGGCGAAGATAAACTGACAGCGTGGATCAACATCTGCGCCATTGTGCTGCTCACACTCGTCATCGGAGGTGCCTTATGAGCGGCATCACCTTTGCTATACTCGTCGGATTATTCGCAGCACCTCTGCTCGGCGGTCTGATCAACGGGATGGACCGCATCATCACTGCACGGATGCAGGGCCGGATCGGTCCACCTGTCTGGCAGCCGTTTTATGACGTGATCAAACTGTTCGGGAAAGAAAGCATGGTGGTCAATGTGTGGCAGGCATTCTGCGCTTATGCCTACCTGGCGGCGTCCGCCATTTCAGTGGTGCTCTTCTTTCTCCAGTCCGATCTGCTGCTGATCCTTTTTATTCAGGCCGTGGGCGCGGTCTTTGTGGTGGTCGGGGCTCTTTCCTCCACCTCCCCTTTCAGCCAGGTCGGTGCTCACCGCGAACTTTTACAGATCTTG
>JAHECJ010000045.1 GCA_024641805.1 Desulfococcus sp. | reverse complement strand
CGATCCATTGACCGGCAATCAAAAGAAAGCCATGAAACGTTTGATGATCTATCCGGCCAGCCATTATGTGACCCATCAGCGCACACGGGACCGTATTATTGCAGACGTGAACGCGGAACTGAAAGACCGGATTGATTTTTTCGTCCAAAACAACAAACACATCGAAGCCCAGCGCATTGAGGAAAGAACCGGTTTTGACCTGGAAATGATCCAGGAAATAGGGTACTGCAACGGTATTGAAAATTATGCCCGGCACATTACCGGCCGGGCCGCCGGCGAACCGCCGCCGACCCTGCTCGATTATTTCCCAACCGATTTCCTGATGTTCATTGATGAAAGCCATATTGCCGTTCCCCAGATCGGCGGGATGTACAAAGGAGACCGGTCGCGCAAAGAAACCCTGGTGGAGTTCGGCTTCCGGCTGCCGTCAGCCCTTGATAATCGGCCTTTAAGATTCGATGAGTTTGCATCACGGGTATCCCGGGTGGTCTATGTTTCCGCGACACCGGCGGATTATGAAATTGAAAAAAGCAAAGGCGCGGTTCATGAACTGATTGTCCGGCCCACGGGACTCATCGATCCGCTGATTGAATTCCGTGATGCGAAACGGCAGGTGGATGATTTGTTTGATGAAATCAAGAGCCGTATCCAAAAGAAAGAACGGGTCCTGGTCACAACCCTGACTAAACGGATGGCCGAAGATTTAACGGATTATTATACGGATCTGGGTCTTGCCGTCAAATATCTGCATTCGGATATTAAGACCCTGGAGCGTCTCGAAATCATACAGGAATTAAGGACCGGTGAGTTTGACGTGCTGATCGGCATTAACCTGCTGCGGGAAGGCCTGGACATCCCGGAAGTGTCGCTGGTGGCTATTTTGGATGCGGACAAGGAAGGGTTTCTTCGTTCTGCCCGGTCCCTGATTCAGACATGCGGGCGCGCTGCACGAAATATTAACGGCAAGGTACTGATGTATGGGGAAACGATTACGCCCTCTATGCAGAGTGCTTATGACGAAACCATGCGCCGGAGAAAAATTCAGACGAAGTACAACGAGGACTATGGCATTGTGCCCGCAACCATTATCAAAGGGATTTCCGGAGCACTTTTATCGCGGTTTTATCCTGCATCGGGCGGACCGGGCGCGATAGGGGTGGAAGAATCCATGGCCACCTATGCGTCTTATGAGAACCTGGAAACCCAGATTGCTTCTTTGGAGAAACAGATGAATGCGGCAGCCAAGGAACTGGCCTTTGAAAAAGCAGCGGAGCTGCGGGACCGGATATTAGCTTTAAAAAAGCTTCACATCTTTGATTTTGAAGCCTGATTGAGATGGACTTACCCGTGGAAAACACCCATGCCCAACAATTGCAATCCATTTCTTCCGGTCCTGGTGTTTATCTGATGAAGGACGGCAGGGGCAAGATCATTTATGCGGGAAAGGCAGGCAATTTAAAAAAACGTCTGGCTTCCTATTTTATCAAACAATCCCACACGGATCTAAAAACCGGGGTGCTTGTGAAGCAGATCGCCTCGTTTGAAACCATTGTCACTCCC
This sequence comes from Desulfococcus sp., assembly GCA_024641805.1. GTDB lineage: Bacteria > Desulfobacterota > Desulfobacteria > Desulfobacterales > Desulfosalsimonadaceae > SURF-3. The sequence goes on along the minus strand of JAHECJ010000045.1, from coordinate 7,985 downwards.
TCGGAAAATGACGCCTTAATTCTCGAATCCACCCTTATTAAAAAATACAAACCCCGATACAATATTCTCTTAAAGGACGACAAGCGGTATCCATCAATCCGGATTGACGTAACCAAAGATTATCCCTGCCTGCAGGTTGTCCGGAAAACAGGAAATGATCAGGCCCTGTATTTTGGACCTTATAGCTCGGCGGGGTCTATCCGGAACACGATTAAAATTATTAATAAAACTTTCAAACTTTGCAAATGCGAGTGTAACCGGTTAGTCGCGCGATCCAGGCCATGCCTGAATTATCAGATGGGCCTGTGTCTGGCTCCATGCTGTTATCCGGTGGACCGGAAGGTATACCGGAAAATAGTGGACGAGGTCCGGATGTTTTTAAACGGCCGGACCCATGACCTGATTCAAAAGTTCACCGATGAAATGACGGCGGCCGCAGAAAGGCATGCGTTCGAAGAAGCAGCCAGGTTGAGGGATAAAATTTTCGCTCTTCAAAATACAGTTGAAAAACAGATTGCCGTCACCACGGATTTTGTGGACCGGGATGTTATTGCTTTTGCACGAAATGATATGGTTTCGCTGGTAGTGGTGCTCCTGGTTCGAAACGGGTTTTTACAGGCCGTTCGCCAGTTCTCTTTTAAGGACGCGATATCTTCGGATCATGAAATTATTGATTCTTTTGTGAAGCAGTATTACGGCAAATCCGATTATATCCCCAAAGAAATAATTGTTCCGTTGCCCCTTGAGGATGAAGCAGTCTGTGCCAGCTGGCTGGGGGAGAATAAAGGGTCGGCGGTTCGCATTATTCTGCCGAAGCGCGGGGACAAGCTGCGTCTGCTGACCATGGCAGCTGACAACGCCCGAACCCGCCTCACCCGGATGATGGATGAAATGGCGGCAAGCCAGGAACTGCTGTCAGGACTCGCACGCCGTCTTCAGTTAACGACGTTTCCCCGGCGCATTGAGTGCTTTGATAATTCAGGCATGTCGGGAACCAACCTGGTGGGCGGGATGGTGGTTTTTATCGACGGCAAGCCGGAAAAGAAAAGCTATCGCCGCTATATAATCAAAACCGTTGAACTTCAGGATGATTATGCATCGATGAACGAAGTCCTGGAACGGCGGTTTAAAAAAAGCAATCAGGGCGCCGACCTGCCGGATCTGTTGATGGTCGACGGGGGCAGGGGGCAGTTGAATATCGCGGTATCGGTCATCGAACGCCTGGGACTGAAAAACGCTTTTCCCATTATCGGTATTGCCAAGAAAGACATAACCCGAAATGAAACAACGGATAAAGTGTATTTGCCCGGCCGGGTAAATCCGGTGAATTTCAACAAAGATATGGAGGCGTTGTTTTTATTGCAGCGGATCCGGGATGAAGCCCATCGATTCGCCATTTCGTTTCACCGGCAAACGAGAACAAAAACCGCCTTGCATTCAGGTCTCGATTCCATTCCCGGAATCGGGAAAAAACGCAAGGCGGCATTATTGAAAAAATTTTCCAGCTTCAAAAAGCTGACCGACGCATCAGTGGATGAAATTGCCGCCGTCCCCGGAATGAATCTGAAACTGGCGCAAATAATTCATAGCGTGCTGAATAATTATCATTAAGGCCGACGGTGTCGACAATTGAAATTTATGCCAGTTTCTTGAGATCCGCCACCAGATTTTTAACTGCCTCGGCGGAATGCTGAAGTGCGGCGTTTTCGGCGCCCGTCAATTTGATTTGAATGATTTCCTCGATCCCTTGTTTTCCCAGTTTAACCGGGACGCCGATAAACAGGCCGTCAATGCCATATTCCCCTTCCAGGTAGGCCGCGCAGGGAAGGATTTTCTTCTTGTCTTTTAATATAGCTTCCGCCATTTCCACTGCCGCGGAAGAGGGCGCGTAGAATGCGCTGCCTGTCTTTAAAAGACTGACAATTTCACCGCCGCCTTTTCTTGTGCGATCCACCAGTGCCTCGATCCGTTCTGCAGTCATTAACTCAGTAATCGGAATGCCGGCCACTGTCGAATAGCGGGGCAGGGGAACCATAGTGTCCCCGTGGCCGCCCAACACAAATGCATGGGTATTTTCAACGGAAACGTTCAACTCCATGGCAATAAACGCTCTGAAGCGGGCGGAATCAAGGACACCCGCCATGCCAATCACCCGGTTTTTGGGAAAACCGCTGGTATCAAAAGCCACATGGCACATGGCATCCAGCGGATTGCTGACAATAATGATGATGGCATCCGGAGATTGTTTGGCCGCATCCGCTGTAACCCGCTTCATGATGTTCATATTGGTTTTAATCAAATCATCCCGGCTCATTCCGGGCTTTCGGGGAATGCCGGCAGTGATGATGATGATATCCGAACCGGCCGAAGCGTCATATGTGTTGCTTCCCTCAATAAATGAATCATGCTTTTCAATGGGTGCGGCTTCGACAAGATCCAGGGCTTTGCCCTGGGGCAGCCCTTCGGCAATGTCAATCAGGACGACATCGCAAAGTTCTTTTTCAGCCAGTCGCTGCGCGGTGGTTGCGCCGACATTTCCTGCTCCAATAACCGTAACTTTTTTATCCATAACATCTCCTTTGATCATTTTTTAACGAGGAATTAAACCTTGAATTAAGAATCGATATTAACTGTAAGTATGTATTACTTATACTGAAAATCATGTCAATATTTATTTATAAAATATTATAACTTATTGATATGTAACTGATAATATCAAAATCAATGCGAGTAAGCTATGCTTACACACGTCTGCTTTGAAATATTAATTTAAGATATTCGAATTCCGCGATGTTGAAATGTCGGCTCGTCAATGCAGAAAGATACAGACAAGTATTAACTTAGAAAATCATTGTATAAAAATTACCTGAATTTTAAAATATATTAAAATCCCTGACTTGACAAGATTCATGAATATAGGTATCTAAAATAACGGTAACGTTGTTAATCCAATCGCTTTTTCTTTACTTAACCCCAAATTGAACAGTTAATCCAAAAGGAGTTTAAAAAATTCCATAATGTCAGAGAAAAAGACTGTTCAATCCGTGTCACTGCGACCACTCAAATTTAAAAGACGTACCATAACCAGAGATTTAACCATTTGTCTTGTGCTGATGGTTATCACGGTATCGATGATAACCATCGGCTCACATTATTTATACACCTCACGTACTGAAGAAAAGCGGCTTGAAATACTCGCCGACGAATACAAAACTTATTTGACCGAAAGCCTTGAGTTGCCGATCTGGACGCTGGACCGGAAAATATCCGCCAAAATCGCGGAATCCTATTTTAACAATGCACTGGTGGAAACGATTCGGGTCACTGAAAAATTCTATGATTCAAACCGCATTCCCTATGATAAAGTTGTTTTTGATAAATCTAAATCCCATGAATCCAACATGATTTTGCGGGAATTCGAAATCCATCATAACGGAAGAACCATTGGCAATGTGACATTCGGCTTGACCCGACGCTTCTACAAGGAAACATTGCACCAACTGCTCATTTCGAATCTAATGGCTCTCCTGTTCACGATTCTTTCCCTGGTTTTTCTGACTGCCGTGTTAATTCGCTATCTGGTAAGAAAGCCCCTTGATTCCCTCATTCAGGGAATCAATCAGGTTTCGCGGGGAAACTATGGATATCAATTCAAAGAATTCAAACATGAAGAGTTTGAATCGATTATTTCCGATTTTAAATTCATGGCTGACCAGATAAAACGACGGGAAGACTCCCTCGCCGATATAAATAATCAATTGGGTTTTGAGGTTAAAGCGAGGGAAAAAGTCGAAACCGCCATACGCAACAGTGAAGCTCAGTTGAGAGCAACCTTCGAAGCATCGTCGGATGGAATTCTGGTTACCGATAATGAAGGGCACATCATCAATGCGAATGACCGTTTCTATCAAATGTGGCGGATGCCGGAAGATTACAAATTTAAACAAAGCGAATCCGTATTAACAAATTTTATACTTGAACATCTGAAAAACCCGGAAGTTTTTCATTCAAAAACGTATGAAAGGGGCAATGAAACAATTGAAGAATTATATTTAAAAGACGGACGCGTCTTCGAACGCGTATATTGCCCGCTCATATACAGCGGCAAAAATTTTGGGTCAGTCATGAATTTCAGGGATGTGACCGACCTGAAAAATTCCATTTATGCGTTGCGCGAAAGTGAAGAACGGTTCCGGCAATTATCCGAGGCAGCGCTGGAGGCGATCATCATTCATGATAACGGTATGATTCTTCAGGTGAATGATCAATTTTTAAAGATGTTCGATTATCATCGAAAGGATGTGATTGGAAGACTCTCATTTATTAAAACGATTGCACCGGAATTCAGAGAGATGTTTGATCCGGAAATCATTCCCAAGCAGACCCCGTTTCTTGAAATCATGGGGGTAAAGAAAGACGGTGCTACATTCCCGATCATTATTCAAAGCAAGGGAATGATCTATTACGGGAAAAATGTTGTTGTATCTGTGATTCGAGATGTGTCTGACAGAAAAGCAGCGGAAGCGGAAACCATTGCATTAAGAGAAAAACTTGCACGGTCCCAAAAGATGGAAGCTTTAGGACTTCTTGCCGGCGGCGTTGCCCATGATCTGAATAATATCCTTTCAGGGATCGTCAGTTATCCTGAATTACTGCTGATGAAAAAAGGTCTTGATGAAAAAACCCGAAAAGCCCTGAAGGTTATTCAGGAATCCGGCGAACGGGCAGCTGCGGTGGTGAATGATTTGACGACCATATCCCGGGGAATTGCCAATAACAGAGAAGTTCTCAGCTTAAACAGTATTGTTAAAGAATATTTGATGTCGCCTGAATATCAGAAGCTGAATCTGTCGGCAGCAAATATCGAACTCAAAATCAACCTGGACTCTGGGTTGTGCAATATTGATGCTTCCAGGTTGCATGTGCGAAAAAGCATCATGAACCTGGTGACAAACGCTGCCGAAGCGATTGAATCCAACGGGCAGATCGTCGTTGCAACGGCGAACCGCCTTTTAGACAGACCGCTAAGGGCTTATACCGATGTTCGTAAAGGAGAATACGCTGTTTTGTCTATCTCTGATACGGGCAGCGGGATTTCAATTAAAGAAGTCGATCGAATATTTGAACCATTTTATACAAAAAAAGTGATGGGGAGAAGCGGGACCGGGTTGGGTTTGACGGTTGTCTGGAATACCGTTCAGGATCATAATGGATATGTCGTTGTCTCCAGCACTCCGAAGGGAACCCGGTTTGACCTGTATTTTCCGATTACCCGAGAAACCATCAAAGAACAGGTTCAAAAAATATCCATCAATGAGTATCTCGGGAACAATGAAACGATTCTGGTGGTTGACGATGAAAAGAATCAAAGGGATATTGCCTGTGAGATGCTAAAAATACTTGGATATGAACCCGTTGAGGCCCCAAGCGGCGAAGCGGCGGTTGAAAAGATCAGGAAAAACGCATTTGATTTAATACTGCTGGATATGATAATGCCTACAGGGATGAACGGTCTTGAAACATACAGACAAATTTTAGAATACGTTCCCCGCCAGAAAGCAATTATCGCGAGCGGCTTTTCGATCAACAAAGATGTAAAAGCCGCGCAGAAGTTAGGGGCCGGTCAATTTTTAAAAAAACCGTATACGACAGAAGCGCTGGGACTTGCGATCAAGCGTGAGTTATCGAAAAATAACAGTTGATTTTTTTTAGAAGTACTCAACATTTTTTATTCACTGAGCACTATTTAAATTAATTATGAATAATTAATGACTTCGTATTGAATTTTTTGTACAAACAACCGTTCGATTATGGTATATAGCAATAATTATGGTCATTTTTAATCGGGACGCAATAGATGGATCTTGGTGAGAAAATAAAAAAGTATTATAAAGAGGCGGAACTCTATACCTCTCACGGGTTGCTCGCCGAAGCACTTGAAAAATATAAATCCGTGGAAGGACTTGTCAAATCGACCAGCAATATCCGAAATCGCCAGGGAATACTCAAGCAGCTTTCAATAAAAATTGAAGAGACCAACCATAAAATCTTAAAGTTAGATGGTCCGAAAACAACACCTGAAGTCGCTGAAGATGCTCAATCACTAATGAAGGAGATGTTCAGTTTCGACGATCCCGAAGCAAGAGGGTCTTCCGCTTTGGGAGGTGCCATTGCATTAGCCAAATTCGGCCAATATGACAAAGCCATTGAAGAGTTCAATCGACTGCTTGAGTATGAGAATCTCCGTCTGGAAGCTGCAAAAAATATACTCTGGTGCTGGATTGAACAAAACTATACGGATTATGCCGTCTCGCTTTATCAGAAATGGCGGAAAACAAAGTTGTTTCCCCAGAAGGAAGCTGAATCGCTGCAAAAGTATTTTAATGAACTGATGGATAAGACCGGAATGGATCACGAAATTGACGGCCTGGAGTCACAACGCACCGTTGAACCCGATTCCGAACTGGATGATGATGAAATCCTCGACATCAGTTCCGTCCGGTTTATTTTACCCAGGGGACCCAAGGAAGGTGAAAGAACAGAACTGGAAATAAGTTTCCAGTCCGGCAAATATATTCGAATGATAATTTCCCGAAGGGAAAAAGATTTGGTAGACAGCATTAATCCCGGTGACCTGCTGAAGGATATTGTCTTTTATTCTCCGGTCGCCATCTTCTCCGGGGAGGGCTATGTTTCATCTAAGAATGAAATCGATGCAGGCCCCAAAAAAGGTGATTACAGCCTTGAAATCAAAATCATTAAGATTGTTTCATAATTATTTTATTTCGTAGATCAGCTGTCTTTCAAAGATAATTAAAATTTCAAACGGATTTTTTCTTGGAGTGGAAAATGGCGGTAATTAATCTGAAAAATCGACAAATTGAATGCAAGCTTGTCTATTACGGACCCGGCCGGAGCGGCAAAACAACCAATCTTGAATATATTCACAAGGCGTTTAAAAAACAGGTTACCGGCAAAATGATTTCCATTGATACGGAAGGGGACCGTACTCTGTTTTTTGATTTTTTACCCCTTGGCTTAGGCAAAATTAAAGGGTGCGACGTCAAAGTCCAATTATACACAGTTCCCGGTCAGGTAAAATACAAGGCCACCCGACAGCTGGTTTTAAAAGGTGTCGATGGCATCATCTTCGTGGCAGACTCGCTTGCCGTCCGGCGGGAAAAAAACATGATTTCATTAAAAGATCTTCATGAAAACCTATTGAAAATGGGGCTGAGCATTCGAAAAATCCCTTTAGTTCTTCAATATAATAAACGGGATCTCGAATCAAAAGGCCTTCCGGTCATGCCGGTTCAAAAAATGGAGCAGGAACTGAATCGGCAGCTTAAAGTACCCTCATTTACAGCCAGCGCACTATCCGGGGATGGTGTCGGCCATACTTTGAATCAGGCGCTTAAACTGACATTACAGTCACTTCAGAATGAATTTAAATGGGCACAATAACTTCAATGACCTCGAACATTGTATTAAAAGGAAGTCTGAGTTTTCTAAACCTGGGGGAACTGCTTCAGCTGCTCGGAGGTTCCGGAAGCACCGGTATTCTCAAACTTACTAACGTGCACGTGGAACATCCCGGTTTTATTTATATCATTGATGGCAATCCGGTGGATGCAGAGTACCAGAACCAAAAAGGCCAGAATGTATTCAACTCTTTTTTTGGCTGGCTGGACGCACAGTTTGAGTTTATTGATGAAAAAATAATGCACCGCAGAACGATTCAAAAAAACAGGATGGAATTGATCCTTGACGGGTTGCGGATGCTCGATGATGATTTAATCGAAAAGATAGGGGAAGCTTCTCCCAAAAAATTAAAAGCAGAACTCAAAGATAAGTCCGGAATCCCAATCATTAAAGGCCCCTTGGTCGATTACCTCTATATCGTCGATGAAGACGAATTTACCGATGGGCAGGAAATCGTCGAGCAGTCGAAATTCGGTAATTGGCTATGGGTGATATTGGAAGGC
>JAHECJ010000587.1 GCA_024641805.1 Desulfococcus sp. | reverse complement strand
CATTCACCTGCTCCCAGGACTTGAAGTAAAGGTTGGCCTTCAGTTGGTCGCCACGGCGGGCCCTCGTTACCATGGATGTGACAACGCCCGCCCCCCGCTTGAGATAATCTCCGGCAAACAGCGAATTGATTAACGTGGATTTTCCGGATTTGATGGTTCCGATCACCGCAACACGGATCAATTCTTCGGACAATTGGTTTTCAACGCTATGACATATATTTTCCCAACCTTGAAATGAATGCAGGGATGTTCCCGGCATGGCATTGATCCGGCCCAGAATCATTGAGATGTTCTGGTTGATCGTTAAAAGTTCGGTTTTCAAGTCCGCATAAACATTCATTCCCCATCCACTCCTGAACCATTGCCTCCTGATATGAACTCAAGGCCTTATTTTTCTGATTGTGCCATTAACCTCGCTTTTATTACATTCTGAACATTAATTGTCAAAAAGATTTGAACCATTCCGCCAAAGTTTTAAGACTTTAAATATTTAGATGTAACTTGTTAAATTAAGGAATTTATGATACATAAAAAAAAAATTCTAATTTGATAATAAAAAGGATCTCAATTCATGTCAAAAAAGCATCCTGAATGCCCATTATACAATCCGCTAAACTGCAAGGAATACTATAATCCAAAGCTCTGCGCGTTTGTGCGAAAAGACAAAGTCTGTCTTAAAAAGAAAAAACCAAAGCCCAAAAAAGCAGATGCCAAACCGGTGGAAAAAGAAACCAAAATCCCGGAAAAAGAAGCCAAAAAATAATTATTGAATCGATTATCCTTTCCTTAACTCCCAAATTCCATGCCAGAAGTTCAAAAAGAAATAAATTCCATGCGGCATGATGCCGAAACGATCTTTAACAGCGCCTTGAGCGCTGTTAATGCTTTTAATGCCGTAAAAAAACATTGCCGCCTGGAAAATTCCACGCTTTATATTGATCAATCTTCATTTGATTTAACTTATTATAAGCATATTTACATTGTTGGCGCGGGAAAGGCCTCCGCCCAGATGGGTGCTGCTGTTGAAGAGATATTGTCACCCCGAATCACCGGCGGTATCATCAATGTGAAATATGGTCATACCGCCGCCCTGAAAACGATTAAGCTTGTTGAAGCCGGCCACCCGATACCCGATGAAAACGGCCGCAATGGCGCCATGGCTATTCTTCATCTCGCGGAACAGGCGGCAAAAGACGATTTAATCATCTGCCTGATTTCAGGCGGCGGGTCCGCGCTTCTTCCGCTACCTGCCCCTCCCCTCACACTGGCCGACAAACAGAAAACCATCCGCACACTTCTTTCCTGCGGGGCAGGAATAAATGAAATCAACATCTTAAGAAAACATATGTCTCTGATCAAAGGGGGACACCTGGCGGAAAAGGCCTACCCGGCGACATTGATTACGCTTATCCTTTCTGATGTTGTCGGCAACCCCCTGGATATCATCGCCTCCGGTCTTACAACAGCGGACCCCAGCACATTTGATGACTGCATGGATATCCTGAACCGATATGATATCAAACACCAGATTCCGGTATCCGTCGTTGAACACATCCAGAACGGGATTGACAAAAAATTACCGGATACGCCAAAGCCAGGCTCCCGAACTTTTGACAAAACGATTAATGTGATCGTGGGAAGCAATATGGAGGCATTGTCTGCTGGCAAAAAAATGGCTGAATCTCTCGGCTACCATACACTGATTTTCTCATCATTGATCGAAGGAGATACCCGGGAAGCTGCGCATACCCATGCCGCCATTGCAAAGGAAATCCGTCTAACCGGGAATCCGGTTTCACCGCCGGCGTGTATTTTATCCGGAGGAGAGACCACGGTTTTCATAAAGGGAAAAGGTAAAGGCGGCAGAAACCAGGAATTTGCTTTAACGGCAGCCTTTGATATCATGAATGAAGATCGGATGGTTATATTAAGCGGGGGCACTGACGGAACTGACGGCCCGACCGACGCTGCCGGTGCGGTCATTGATTCCGGCACCATCAAAAAGGCACGGGATTTACAGTTAAACCCCTATTTATTTCTCGAAAATAACGATAGTTACCATTTTTTCAAAAGCACCGGGGACCTGTTGATCACCGGCCCCACCGGAACCAATGTCATGGATCTGAGAATTGTTCTGGTTAAGTAAGTTGAAAAGAGAGAATACTGAAGGTGGAAGGAAAAAGAAAACCGGATCATGCCTTGTCGTGGCATAATCCGGTATTTAATTTGAACTGAAGGCCAGAAAAATAATGGAAATCTAAGATCCACGCTACATATCATCCAACAGCGCTCTGGCTTGTGCATTCCAGTATGTATTCTTCGATATTTTAGGCACTTCTTCTAAAAGTGCCTTTGCCTCTTCCCTTGTCTTCCGGTTTTCCATCAGCAGTTCAGCAAAATATACATGAAATTGGATGGTGTATGGCTTCCCGAAAAATTCTGTTTTGTGAAATTCCTGATAATATTTCATTGCCAGGTTCTTATCGTTAAGGGGCCACGGAAGAATCGCCCAAAACCGGCCTAAAGCAGCGATGGGTCCGCCATGATCATAATATTTGTCATACTTGTATGCAGTTTCAAAACTATTCTGGACTTTA
>JAHECJ010000586.1 GCA_024641805.1 Desulfococcus sp. | reverse complement strand
CTGAAAGCCATTGATAACGGCAAACATATAGTGACCGCAAACAAGGCGCTTCTGGCCTCTTCCGGGAACATACTGTTTAAAACCGCCGCGGAAAAGGGCGTTTCCATTGCCTTTGAACCCAGTGTCGGCGGATGCATGCCGATCATTAAAACTATCCGGGAAAGCCTGGTGGGCAATCGCATTGTCTCCATATCCGGGATTTTAAATGGTACATGCAACTATATTTTATCCAAAATCACCAATGAAGGGGTTTCATTTCAAGACGCCCTGTCCGAAGCCCAGGCGGAAGGATTCGCCGAAGCGGACCCCACACTGGATATTGAAGGCTTTGATACCGCCCACAAACTGGCGATTCTTTCATCCATTGCCTATGGCACGGAAATCAATCTGAATGATATCTATGTTGAAGGGATTTCAAATATCACTGCCACGGATATTGAGTTTGCAGGCCAGTGCGGCTACCGGATCAAACTGCTTGCCATCACAAAATTTACCGGAAACGCCATTGATGCACGGGTTCACCCCACGATGATCCCGTTTTCCAATCCCCTGTCCAATGTCAACGGCTCATTGAATGCCGTTACCATTACCGGAGATGCCGTTGGCGACATGATGCTTTACGGGCATGGCGCTGGAATGATGCCGACGGCCAGTGCCGCAATCAGTGACACCATTGACATTGCCCGGGATCTTTTATACGGGACCCATACAAGAGTACCAATGCTTTCTTTCCAGATGGAACAGATCAAAAAAATCCCGACACAGCCGATTGATGAAATTTCAACTTATTATTACATCAGGTTCTCTGCCATCGATCAACCGGGGGTGCTTTCAAAACTCTCCGGCATACTGGGTGACCATGATATCAGTATCAAGTCGGTTCATCAAACGGAGCGGAAATTAAACGGCGCGGTTCCGATTTTTATGCTCACGCACCGGGCAAAGGAAGCGGAAATACAAAAAGCCCTGTCGAAAATTTCATCTCTCGACATCATTACGATGGCACCTTCCCTGATCAGAATTGAAGGGAACAGTTAATCCGGCAATCGCTTAAATATTTAACTCAACAAGGATAATTTTTATGTATATCATCTGTTCAGACCTTGAGGGGGTCTTTGTGCCTGAAATCTGGATCAATGTGGCCCAAAAAACCGGCATTGAAGAACTCAAGCTGACCACTCGCGATATCTCGGATTATGATGTTCTGATGAAAAGACGTCTGTCCATCCTGGATGAACACAAACTGAAGCTGGATGATATCCAGGCCGTGATTAAAAAAATTGATCCCCTGGATGGGGCGGTCGAGTTCCTGAACTGGGTCCGGGAAAATTATCCGATCATTATTGTATCCGACACGTTTGTGGAATTCGCGAGTCCCTTAATGGAAAAGCTGGGCCGGCCGACCCTGTTCTGCAATTCCCTGATCGTGGATCCGGACGGTTCGATATCCGGCTATACCTTAAGACAAAAAGACGGGAAGAAGAAAGTCGTCCAGGCATTGAAAGGCTTGAGCTACCAGGTTCTGGCATTTGGTGATTCCTACAATGATATTACCATGCTCAAAGAAGCGGATGCGTCATTCTTGTTCCGGCCGCCGGCAAACGTTATTGAAGAATTTCCGGAAATCCAGTCAACGGAAGACTACCGTCAGCTAAAAGAATGGATCAAGGATGCAACGGCTTAAAAATCAATGACGCTAATCCCACAATTCTCCTAATAATTGTGGGCCATAAATCCGCCGGATTTTTTTAACCCTTCTGCCTTCAACCTGTTTAAGATGCTTGACATCAAAAAAACCGACACCGGTATATGTTTTAAAATTTTTGTTCAGCCGAAAGCATCTAAAAATGCGGTTGTTGGCCTGCATGACGATGCGCTGAAAATCCGCTTGACCGCACCGCCGGTTGACGGTGCTGCCAATAAACTGTGCCTCAAATTTCTTTCTAAAATAACGGGAATTTCAAAATCAGCGTTTGAAATCGCATCCGGCCATACCAGCCGAACCAAGCAGATTCTGATTCAGTGCGGCGAAAGCGATCTGTCCCGGGACGAAGCAATCGAAGCAATTAAAAAACTGATTAGCATAGAAACTTCTTGACAATACCATGAGTGAATCGCTATAAGATTATTTTTTGATGCGGGGTGGAGCAGTCTGGTAGCTCGTCGGGCTCATAACCCGAAGGTCTCAGGTTCAAATCCTGACCCCGCTACCAACCAATTTTTGAACAGACTAAGAGGTTGACCGAATCCGGCAACCTCTTTTTTATTTCTTATTTGGACTGCCGCCTTATTCCCATTTGGACTAGTCCCTGTTCTATTCATCCGAGTTCCCATACAAATATCCTGAAACATCTATCTGAAAAATTTTTGCGCATTCAAAATTTCTATCATGAGCAATTCTTCGGAAATTGATGATTCATATACCATTGCCGCCTGGAGAGATCCGATGCTCGATGACCGCTTTTGAAAATAATTTCAATGTTTAAAGGTTAAATATTGACTACTTCATGTTTTTTTAGGTATTTTCCATTCAAACGTTTCTGAGTCATAATCTGCCAATATTTCAAATCACAGCAGAGGTGGAAATCAATGACATCAACCCAGTGGC
>JAHECJ010000044.1 GCA_024641805.1 Desulfococcus sp. | reverse complement strand
AAAGCAGCTTGCCGGTGAATACAGCATTGAAATTATTGCCGACGAAACCTACAGCCCAACCGATACCGACATGACGGCCCAGTTAATCCGCATCCGAAAATCCGGCGCCCAGGCGCTGATCAACTGGTCGATCGTTCCGGCCCAGTCAATTGTTTCCAAAAATATGCAGCAGCTTAAAATGACAACTCCGCTTTATCAGAGCCATGGTTTTGCGAATATCAAGTATGCCGAGGCTGCCGGTGATTCTGCGGAAGGGTCTATTTTTCCTGCCGGAAGAATCATGGCAGTGGATACGCTGGCAGACGACCATCCGCAAAAGGCAGTGCTTGCCGCGTATAAAAAAGCATATGAGTCAACGTATAAGGATCATGTTAGCACCTTCGGCGGTCATGCCTATGATGCGCTGTGGCTGGTTGTCAATGCGCTTAAGAAAGTCGGGGATGATCCCGCAAAAATCCGTGATGAACTCGAACAAACAAAATTTGTCGGTGTGGGCGGTGTTTTTGAATATTCCAAGAAGGATCATTGCGGTCTGGACAAAGATGATTTTGAAATTTTAACGGTAAAAGACGGTAAGTTCGTTGTATTAAAAGACTGATGAACAAAAGTAAAATTCAGTCCGGCAAGGACTTATGTATAAGGCTGACTGCTGGTAACAGTACTATTTAAACAATAGACGCACAGGAGGATTTTTACCGTGAAAAAACGAATTTTAATTTTGTCGATGGCTATTACGATTTTATTGGCTTTTTCAACACCGTATGTGTTTGCCGAACCAGCGGACTACCATGTGGGATGTGTTTTTGCTGTGACCGGAAGTGCATCCTGGCTGGGGGAACCCGAAAGAAATACTGCTGAAATGATAGCGAAGGAGATTAACGCAGCCGGCGGAATTAATGGTCACAAGCTGGTTCTGCATATCGAGGATACTCAGGGAGATAACACCCGAGCGGTAAACGCGGTAAAAAAACTGATTAAAAAAGACAATGTCTGTGCAATTATCGGTCCTTCACGAAGCGGCACGAGCATGGCTGTCCTCCCGGTTATTGCGGAATCTCATATCCCCTTGATCTCCTGCGCCGGAGCCGAGGTTATTGTAACGCCGGTTGAAGAACGAAAATGGGTTTTTAAGGTTCCCCAGAAAGACAGTGACGCAGTAAAACGTATTTATGACGACATGGCAGCCAAAGGGATCAAGGACATCGCTATCATTACCGGAACCACCGGTTTCGGCGCTGCCGGCCGCGATCAGTTAAAGGAAATTGCCGCCGAATATAAAATAAATATTGTTGCTGACGAAACGTACGGTCCTGCGGATACGGACATGACCGCTCAGCTGCTGAAAATTAAAAATGCCGGTGCCAAGGCACTTGTGAACTGGTCTATTGTGCCTGCTCAGTCTATTGTACCCCAGAATATGCAGCAGCTTAAAATGACCATTCCCCTATACCAGAGTCATGGTTTCGGCAATATCAAATATGCCGAAGCAGCCGGAGAAGCCGGCAACGGAATCATCTTCCCCGGCGGTCGGCTTCTTGCAGTAGATACCGTACCCGAAGACAATCCCCAGAAAAAGGTGCTGGTCAGCTACAAGGAAGATTATGAGAAAAACTTTCACGAACCGGTCAGCACGTTCGGTGGGCATGCCTATGATTCATTGTGGATTTTGGTCAATGCGTTAAAGAAAGTCGGAGATGATCCGGCAAAACTTCGCGATGAGATTGAAAATACGCATTTTGTCGGAACTGCCGGTGTTTTTAATTTCTCACCGACCGATCACTGCGGTCTGAACAAGGATGCGTTTGAGATGTTGATGGTCAAAGACGGCAAGTTTGTTGTTTTGAAGGATTGATATTTTACGGATATCGTGTTTTTACTGATTGAATGAAATTTTTGTATGTATCCGCTGCCTGCGATGCCTGGCATTGCAGGCAGCGGATACGTTTTATCTGAAATTGGAATTGCACCATTTTTTTTAACATTGAACGATTAGGTAGTCTATCTTCATGAATCACACAGATGGCACTTTTATTGACGTGTTGCAGTTTCTGATCCTGGGAATCCAGCGCGGCAGCATCTATGCCATGGTCGCAATGGGGTTTAACATGATTTACAATGCGACCGGAATCATCAATTTTGCCCAGGGAGAATTTGTGGTCCTGGGCGGGCTCATGATGGTGACATTGACCATGGCATTCAACCTGTCAATTGTTTTTTCCTTTATCCTGACCGTGCTTTTTGTCATTGTCGTCGGTATTTTAATGGAGCGTCTTACCATCAACCCCGTAAAACATCCGACTGTTTTGCGTCTGATTATCATCACCATCGCGGTTTCAATTATCATTAAAGGTGTGGCCATGTGCTTTTGGGGGAAAGGCTCCCATTATATGCGTCATTTTTCTGGTACTGCGCCGCTTGAATTTTTCGGAGCAACTATTTTACCGCAGACATTATGGATTTTTGCCATTCTTTTTTTCGTGGTGATTGCATACATCATTTTTTTTAATTACACAATGACCGGGAAATGCATGCGGGCCTGCGCTATTAACCGGGACGCCGCCCGGCTGGCAGGGATCAATGACAGAAAAATGGTCATGCTTTCCTTTGCGCTATCGGCCGGAATCGGTGCTATCGCCGGGATTATCATTACCCCGATTATCCAGATGGATTATGCCCGGGGAGCCATGCTCGGCCTGAAAGGATTTGGTGCTGCGGTTTTGGGCGGGCTCGGAAACAGCATGGGGGCAGTGGTTGCCGGAGTGCTTCTGGGAGTTTTGGAAGCGCTGGGTGCGGGTTACATTTCATCTCATTATATGGATGCTATTGCCCTTGTAATTTTACTGTTTGTATTGTTTATCCGTCCCAGCGGAATTTTAGGAAGTTCAGAAGCCATGAGGTTAAAAGAATTCTGATATGAAAGGAAAAAACAGCGCTGGGTTCTTCGCCCTGGTGATCTCGATTATCGCTATCCCATTTATTATTACCAATGATTATTACATCGGTGTGCTGGTCTTTGCGGCATTCAACTGCCTCGCGTGCATCGGTCTTTGCCTGCTGATGGGATACGCCGGACAGATTTCCATCGGTCATGGGGCATTTGTCGCCATCGGCGCCTATACATCCGGAATCTTAACTTCGAAACTTGCCTGGTCTCCCTGGCTTGCCATGCTTTGCGGAGTTTTAATTGTCATTGTTGTCGCGTTCTCATTAGGAATTCCCGCCCTAAGATTAAAAGGACATTATCTGGCTATGGCGACGTTGGGTTTTGCTTCCATCGTTCATATTGTCGCTGTGGCGGCAGTGGATTTAACCGGCGGTCCCTCCGGGATCGTCAATATCCCGAGGCTTGATCTGTTCGGTTATGTTTTAAATTCAGACACCCAGTACTATTATTTCAGCTGGAGTGTCGTGGCTTTGGCCGTTTTTATCGCGTTCAATCTTGTTAATTCAAGGGTGGGAAGGGGATTGCAGGCCATTCACGGCAGTGAGGATGCGGCATCTTCTCTGGGAATTAACATCACGTCTTATAAGGTCCAGATATTCATACTCAGTGCGGTGTTTTCTTCAATCAGCGGAAGCCTGTATGCCTACTATATGAATTATATTGATCCTGGACCGTTTGGTGTCATGCACTCCGTACTGCTTGTCACCATGGTGGCGGTTGGCGGACTCCATAATATCTGGGGTGCGTTAATCGGTGCCATCGCTCTTTCACTTTTACCTGAATTTTTATCTTTTTTATCCGATTATCTGCAGGTTCTGGGTATTCACTATCAGCCGGATTATGATACTCTGGTATACGGCAGTATTCTTTTAATCATCATGCTTTTTCTGCCCGAAGGAATTTTTGACGGCCTCGCCAGTACTCTCCGGGGTTCAAAATCATTCTACGGAAAGTTAGCAGGGAGAAGAACCGGGCGTGTCCAATAGTATTCTTGAACTTCAACTGTTGCGGAAGAATTTTGGCGGTGTTGTCGCTGTTTCAGATTTGTCCCTGGATATTGAAAAAGGTTCCATCACGTCTTTAATCGGTCCCAATGGCGCGGGCAAAACAACTATTTTTAATCTGGTCACAGGTTTTTTACATCCGTCTTCCGGTCATATCCGGTTTGCTGGCCGCGTTTTGAATAAAATAAAACCGCACACCATCGCAGCCATCGGTATCGGCAGAACGTTTCAGAATGTCCAGATTTTTCCGAAAATGAGTGTGATTGAAAATATCATGGTCGGACGTCATCTTCGATCCCGTGCAGGTATTTTCTACTCTTCCATACTTCCTCCATTTTTGAGAAACGAAGAAAAGCTGATACGTGCGGCAGCCGAAAAACAGCTTACATTTTTAGAGCTTGAACAGTATGCCCATGTCCCTGCCGGCGGACTTCCTTTAGGCAACCAGCGGATGCTTGAGATTGCCCGGGCGCTGGCCATCGAACCCAAGCTGCTGCTTCTTGATGAACCGGCTTCCGGTCTGAACGCCCGCGAAACGATTGCCATGGGAGAGCTGATAGAAAAGATAAAACAGATGAATATTACGGTTCTTCTGGTCGAACACGATATGGAACTCGTGATGGATATTTCAGATCATGTGGCGGTCATTAATTTCGGCCGGCTGATCGCTGAAGGGTCGCCTGCCGAGATTCAGGAAAATGACGATGTTATTGCCGCATATCTGGGTGAATAATTATTTTCAGTTAACGGATTATGCGCCAAAGTGCTTGATCTATCAAAATGATTAACTAAAAATTAAGTATTAAAAAAATATGCTTCGTTTGGTCAATGTAAACAGTTATTATGGTTTAATACACATTTTAAAGAATGTATCCATGCATGTCAGTGAAGGTGAAATTGTGACCATGCTGGGTGCTAATGGTGCCGGCAAAACAACAACACTTCGGGCCATCAGCGGGCTTCAGCCGGTACGGTCCGGAAAAGTTTTTTTCAATGACCGTGAAATTACCGGCGCCAGCCCGGAAAAACTGGTAAATTTGGGAATTGCTCATGTGCCTGAAGGCCGGCAGATTTTCCGGCCCATGTCCGTCTATGATAACCTTGAACTTGGCGGATATTTAATCTATAAGCATTATGGGAAAAAACAGCTCAAGACCGATATTGATGGAACCTTTGCCCTGTTCCCCATTTTAAAGGAACGACGAAACCAGTATGCGGGAACCTTAAGCGGGGGGGAACAACAGATGCTGGCTATTGCCATGGCGCTCATGGCCCGCCCGAAACTGCTGCTGCTGGATGAACCATCCATGGGGCTGGCCCCATTGATTATCAAGAATATTTTTCAGTTGATTGCCGATTTGCAGGCCGACCGGAAGCTCACGGTGCTTTTAATTGAACAGAATGCGAATGCCGCATTGAAAGTTGCCGACCGGGGCTATGTCATTGAAACCGGCAAGATTGTGCTGGAAGAAGATGCTGAAAAACTCATGACCAACCAGGAAGTAAAACGGGCTTATCTCGGCCGGGAACAACGGGAGATATGGGAATAGAAGAAGGTGGTCAGGTTGAAGGCTGAAGGGTAAATACCCGGCATAAATAGAAATCATAATGGAGGTTTTTTTCTGATAATATAGTGTCTTATGCCTAAAAGTCTAAACGTTCACTTAATCTATTGAACATCAGGAATCAAAGCTATGGAATTCTGGGATAAGAAAAATGAATGCATGAGCCGGGATGAAATCAAACAGATTCAGCTCGAAAAACTCCAGGCAACCCTGAATCGGGTATATAAAAATGTCCGGCATTATCGCAAGATATTCAGGGATGTCGATTTTATGCCCGAGGATCTCCGCGGCTTCTCTGATTTCAAGCGTTTGCCGTTTATCACCCGGCGGGATCTCAGTGAAAACTACCCCTACGATATGTTTGCCGTTCCCCTTAGAGAGGTGGTTCGTCTGCATACGGCTTCCGTCAATTTTCAAGATCCTATTGTCATCGGTTTTACGCAAAATGACCTCAATAACTGGGCGGAACTTATGGCCCGCAATTTTACTGCCGTTGGAATCAGCAAGGACGATGTCGTTCAAATCGCATTGAACTTTGGAATAACCACCGGCCCGTTCGGTGTTCAGGTTGGCGCGGAAAAAATCGGTGCTTCCGTAATTCCCATGTCATCGGGTAAGTTTGAAGCCCAGATTAAAATCATGAGGGATTTTCGCACCACGGTGCTGGTCTCCACCCCGACACAGGCGCTCAGTCTGGTCCGCCAAATTGAAAAGATGAATATTGATCCCCGGAATCTTTCACTGAAATATGGCGTTTTCGGATCCGAACCATGGTCTGACGCCACCCGGGATGAAATCGAAATGAAAATGCATATTACGGCGACGGATACCTATGGTATGACGGAGTTATTCGGGCCGGGTGTCGCCTGGGAATGTCCGAAAAAAAACGGGTTGCATATCGCCGAAGATCACTTTATTCCTGAAATAATTGATCCGGTAACCCTTGAACCGTTACCTGAAGGGAGTGAAGGGGAACTGGTGCTGACTTCCATTTCAAAAGAGGCATTCCCCCTGATTCGTTTCCGGACCGGTGATTTAAGCCGCATCGATTACGCGTCTTGTGCATGCGGAAGAACGCATTGCCGGATTTCACGGATTTTTAAGCGATGCGATGACGTGATTGTTGTTCGCGGAATGACGATCACACCGGAGCAGATCGCACTTGTTCTTTCCCGGATCACTGGCGGGCAGCCGGCTTTTCAGGTTCTGGTAGAGCGGAATGACGGTCAGGACCAGATGACGGTCCTGATTGAAATATCGGATGTTAATTTTTTTGATGAAATGAAAAAACAGCGGCGGTTTGTTGAACAGCTTCATCGGGAGTTATCTGAATTGCTTGGATGGGAAGTGATTGTCCGTTTGGTTGAACCCGGCACATTTGATTCGGGAGAAAAAGTATTGGATAAACGTCAATTTCAATAGATGATTATGTGTATAATACATTCACCTTTAATAAATTTATAACCGGTTAACTTTTTAAAAAGGAGATTTTAAGATGACTGCAAAACTGATCAAAGGAACCGAAATCAGAGAGGAAATCCTTGAAGAGATTACCCAGGAAGTCAAAGAAATTAAAGCGAAACATGGCGTCGTACCGGGGCTTGTGACCATTCTTGTCGGAGCAAATCCGGCATCTATTTCTTATGTGACCCTAAAAATTCAGACCGCCCACCGTGTTGGATTTAATGAAGTCCAGGATAACCAATCTCCTGATATTTCCGAAGCCGACCTCCTTGCGTTGATCGACAAATACAATAAAGATGATTCGATTAACGGCATTCTTGTTCAGCTTCCGCTGCCCAAGCATATTGATGAGAAAAAAGTTTTAAATGCCATTGATCCGGATAAAGACGTGGATGGTTTCCATCCTGTGAACGTGGGCCGCCTGATGATCGGCGGTTCTGAAGTGAAATTTCCGCCGTGCACACCGTTCGGTATCCAGGAAATGATCGTTCGCGCCGGTGTTGAAACCAGCGGCGCAGAAGTGGTTGTGGTCGGCCGTTCCAATATCGTCGGTAAACCCATTGCCAACATGATGGTTCAGAAAGGTCCCGGCGCCAACTCAACCGTTACTATCGTTCATACCCGGACAAAGGATCTTGCGTCCCATTGCAAGCGGGCTGATATTTTAATTGTCGCCGCCGGCGTTCCGGATCTGGTTAAACCCGAATGGATTAAGCCCGGTGCATGCGTTATTGATGTAGGCGTGAACCGTGTGGGTGAAAAAGTAAGTGAAAAAACCGGCAAAAAAATCGCTATCCTTAAAGGTGATGTGGATTTCGAAGCTGCCAAGGAAATCGCCGGATACATCACCCCGGTTCCTGGCGGTGTCGGTCCCATGACCATTACCATGCTGATGCTCAATACGTTAAAATCCCTTAAATTCAAACTGGGATTGATGTAACTCCCTAATGTAGTGTAAACAGGTCATCATGGTATTTTTTTAAATAACCATCAATAAAAACGCCATGTCATTAGACATGGCGTTTTTATTGATTCAGATAAAATTTAAAGGCTTACTCTGATTGGATTCTTACCGGTGACTGAAGCCGAATTTTTCATCATATTTATTAAATTATTCTGAATGTTAAAGTGAACTTGACAGGGAATTTACTAAGGTGATATTGTGTATGAGCGGTTCTTGCTGTTTTATTGATTAACCCATTGATATAAGGACAAAAAATATATAATGCAGGAAAGACTGACTTTATTGATATACAACGAGGGCGGTTCTTTTGTACGTCTGAAATTACTTTCAAAAAGATTTCTTAAAATTTCAGGTGTCATCGGTGTCTTCGGGTTATTAATATTCGGTTTTATCCTTGTTGATTATGGATATATGAAATATAGGAGCTTTCAATCCGGCGACTTAAAAACTGAAGTGCATAATTTGCAGTCAGAGTTAAAAAGCCGAAAAAAACAGATAGAAGCCTTCTATACACGGATCGATTCCCTGCAGTTAAAGCTTATAAAGCTTAACCAGTTGGAGCAGGAGATCCGTTCTTTTACAGGCATTCATAATGATGCCGGAGATATTGGAGACTACGGTGTCGGCGGAAACATTTCCGATGATACCGATAAAGAAATCTGTACTGCGGAAGTCTATAATAATTTTCTGGAAAATATGGACGCTGACGTAGAACGCATGGACCAGCAGGCAGGCGATCAGTCCGAGGGATTCCAGGCCCTTTGGAGTACGCTGAGGGAAATAAAAGCAATTCAACAGGTCACGCCAACCATGCAGCCTCTAGAAGGAGGCTGGATTTCATCGGGATTCGGTTTTCGGAAATCCCCGTTTACCAATCAGCGTGAGTTCCATTCCGGTTTGGACATTGCCGCTCACAAGGGTGCACCCGTTCGCGCCACCGCAAATGGTACGGTCTCTTTTGCAGGATGCCGTGGCAATCTTGGAAAAGCAGTTTTTGTTAACCATGGATTCGGTATCAAAACCCGATATGGTCACCTGAGCAAGCTTCGTGTTAAGGAAGGCCAAAAAGTTAAACGAGGAGATGTTATCGGTGAGGTTGGAAGTACAGGTCGAAGTACAGGACCGCATCTTCATTATGAAGTCCGCTTAAATGATATTCCGGTAAATGCTGAAAAGTACATGTCTGCTTATCTGGCTAACAAAGATCCTTCTTAGAAATATTTCCCGCCCCATTTTAGACCCACAGATTTTCTTAAATTTTTATACCAAGAGTATTTAATCGTGGCGCTTTTTTAAAATTTCTGCAATTCTGCCGTCAATATTTGGGTAGTATTCCTAACAGCAGCATCTGTTTGCAGTTTTATAAATCGATAAGGACATTTTTCAAATGAACTTAGATTCAGTAAATAAATTTTTATTAAAAATTTTTGGTAGCAGTAACGAACGGATAATCAAACGCTATATTCCGTTTATTGAATCGACCAATCTTCTGGAATCCGCTATCAAGGCGCTGACGGATTCGCAACTCGCTGCCCAGACACAAAAGTTAAAATCTCGCTATCAGGCAGGGGAATCTTTGGATAATCTTCTGCCGGAATCGTTTGCGACGGTCAGGGAAGCAACCTGGCGGACATTGAGGATGCGACATTTTGATGTTCAGCTGATGGG
>JAHECJ010000585.1 GCA_024641805.1 Desulfococcus sp. | reverse complement strand
CTGCATGTTCTGGGGCGCGCTGTCCGGCTCCGGGCCGGCCACCACGGCGGCGGTGGGCCTGATCCTGCTGGCCCCCATGATCAAACACGGGTATGACAAAAATTTTGCCGGGGCACTCATCGCCAATGCATCGGATCTTTCCATCATCATCCCGCCCAGCATAGCCTTTATTATTTACGGCAATATCACCAGCGTGTCCGTCAGCGCCCTGTTTGTGGCCGGCATTGTTCCAGGCATCATTACCGGCATCGGCACCGCTCTGGTGGCATACCTGATCTCCAAAAAACGGGGCTATCACGGCATGCGTCAGCGCGGCGACATCCGCGAAATCCTGATGGCGTTGAAAGACGCGTTCTGGGCGTTTATTTCACCTGTCATCATCCTTGGGGGAATTTATACCGGCAAATTCACCCCCACCGAGGCGGCGGTGGTCAGCGTATTCTACAGCCTGTTCGTGGCACTTTTTATCTACCGGTCGCTCACCTGGCGAAATTTTTTGGATGTGCTGGTGGATGCGGCGGTCACCAGTTCCGTGATCATGCTCATCGTGGCTTTTGCCGGCATTTTTTCCTGGGCCGCCTCGGTCACCGGATTTATCGATCAGGCCGCAGAATGGATTATCCGCATTTCGCCCAACGCTATTGTCATGATCCTCCTGGTCAACCTGCTGCTGCTTGTTTTGGGCATGTTTATTGACGCCATCTCGATTTCATATCTGGTGATGCCGGTGCTGATGCCTGTCCTTCAGGCCTTTCATATCGATCCGCTCTGGTACGGCGTAATTTTCATCACCGCCCTGGCCATCGGCCAGGCCACCCCGCCGGTGGGGGTCAACCTGTTTACCGCCGCCAACCTGATCAACAGCAGTGTGGACGGCGTGGCCAGACAGGCGATCCCTTTTGTGGTCATGGACATTGTCATTCTTGTGATTTTAACCCTGATTCCGCTGCTGTCACTGTTTCTGCCGAGGCTGGCCGGTCTGTATTAATAATGATATCCATCTTGCCGTCTTGACTTAATTCATCATTTTGTTAGGATACATGGCGAAATCAATTCCCTGGGCTTACACCATTAACCGTCTAAGTTAATTTATTAAATGAAAAATTTGGATACCGAAAAATCACCCATTGAACAGGCGGCACAGGACCTGTTCAATTTTGCCGTGGACCGGACAGAAATTAAAGAGCTGATGAACGGCCTGCATCCGGAAGCCGACATCAACCGGAATACGGTGGAGTATGAACTGCCGTTTCTTAAAATCATTACCGTGGGCTGGAGCATCGCCTATTTCATCATTCATATGCCGTATAAAAATAAAGTGGCGGAAACCTATTGGAACGCGATTCGGGAATTTTCAGAGGGCCTGTCGGAAACCGCCGAACTCATGGCCGGCCAAAAATTTGATTATTTTCAGATTGTAAAAGATCGTCTGAATATGTACGTGGATGCCATGAATGAAAACCAGGACGCACGGGAACCGGCCGTTGTGATCGGCCCTGAGTTTGCCGGCGTCTGCGGAAACCGGGACGATGCGTTTACCGTGATGACGGGTTCCAGACTGTTTATCGCAACCGCCGGGAGCGTAAAATCATATCTGGAAGAGATGAAGCTGAGATAACCGGACAAAACCCAAGCGAGCCGAATCGTCCGGTTCCATGGTTTTTGCAACTCTGCCGGAAACTGAAATCATAAGGAACTTCAATGCCGGAAACCAACAGCGCCAAAGACCTGCTCCTGATCATCCAGTCCCGGGTTCCTATTGTGGTCATTGAAAGCCATGAGGAAACGGAAGTCCTTGCCATCATCCGCCGGATCTCCCGAAAAATCGCCGAACCTGCCTTCTGCTGGACCATCACCGACGGGCTAGTGCACCTGGACGACCAGATGATGCAGGTCGCCCAGCCCCGCCTGAACAAGCCGGAAGAAGTTCTAAAAGAAATCAAGACCCGCGTGACCCCGGGCATTTATCTGCTCACTGATTTTGTCCCCTTTCTTACGGACAATCCACGGGTGGTGCGGCTGCTCAAGGAAATTGCCATGGGCTTTGAGTATATGAAACATACCATCATCCTCCTGTCCCATAAAATAGAACTGCCCGATGACCTCAAATCCTTTTCCGCACAATTTGAAATGCCCATGCCGGATCGGGCACAAATTGAAAAAATCGTCATGACGGAAGGCCGGCAGTGGTCCCAAAATTCTCATGAAAAATTCAAAATCAACCGGGACGCCATGGATAAACTGGTTATGAACCTGGCCGGACTGACCCTTTCGGACGCCCGCCGGCTGGCCCGGAAGGCCATTTATGACGACGGGGTAATCACGGACAGTGACATCCCGGAAGTCAATACCGCCAAGTACAAGCTCCTGGACATGGACGGGCTCCTGAGCTTTGAATATGAAACCGCCCATTTTTCGGATGTGGGCGGGCTGAAAAACCTGATATCGTGGCTTGAAAGCCGGAAAGCGGCTTTTTTACAGCAGACCGGACCGAACCCTAACCTGCTGGATGTTCCCAAAGGCATTATGCTGGTGGGGGTGCAGGGCGCGGGAAAAAGCCTTGCCGCCAAAGCCGTGGCTGGCGCATGGGGCCTACCCCTTCTGCGCCTGGATTTTG
>JAHECJ010000043.1 GCA_024641805.1 Desulfococcus sp. | reverse complement strand
CCTCAAAGTCATTCGGATCATGAGCCGGTGTGATTTTCAGCGCACCGGTTCCGAATTCCATATCCACATATTTATCAAAAATAACCGGAATCTTCCTACCGGTCAGCGGCAAATCCACCTGCCTGCCTGCGAGATATTCATACCGGGTGTCTTCCGGATGTACTGCCACCGCGGTATCCCCCAGCATGGTTTCCGGACGTGTCGTTGCGACGATCGGACCTGTTTTACTCCCCGCAACAGGATATTGAATATGATAGAGATGCCCATCATGTTCCTCGTGCTCGACCTCCAGATCTGCCAAAGCAGTCATGCACCTGGGACACCAGTTAATGATGTAATTACCTCTGTAAATCAACCCTTCTTCATAGAGCTGAACAAAAACTTTTTTGACTGCCCGGGACAGCCCTTCATCCATTGTAAACCGTTCACGCTGCCAGTCGCATGAAGCACCCAGTTTTTTTAACTGGTTAATGATGGCGCTCCCATAAATTTTTCGCCATTCCCAGACCTTTTCAATAAATTTTTCACGGCCCAGCTGATGCCGGTCGATGCCGTTGGCGGCCAAATCCCTTTCAACCACATTTTGGGTGGCAATACCGGCGTGATCGGTTCCCGGCATCCACAACACATTATCACCGCACAATCGTCGATACCGGCACAGGATATCCTGAAGGGTAATATTAAGGGAATGCCCCATATGTAAAACGCCGGTGACATTCGGCGGAGGGATCACTATGGAATAACTATTTTTGTTTTCATCTTCAGCGGCCGCAAACAATCTGTTTTCTTCCCAGTATGAATACCATTTGCCTTCAACCTCATGCGGTTCATACCCTTTGCTTAAAATCGAATCCATTCTTTCTTCCTGTACGATTTGATCCATCGATTTGAAAATTAAATAAAAAGGGGATCAAACGAACCCCTTTATAGTTGACTGAATTGTTATAAAACTACCTGATAAATATCAGGATATAGCTACTTATGTTTACCGGAAACGCCGAGAAGATAGTCCTTTAACTGACTTATCTCATCGGAGACGGTTCTTTCAATCACGTCATCCAGAATTCTGTTGATTTTTTCGGCAAACATCTTGCGGATCACTCTCTCGATAGCGTCATCCAGTTGGCCGGAAGAGATCCTGACTTCGTCCAGTTTCTGCGCTTCATCATCAGCAGACGGCCGGACTTTATCTTCAACCGGCGGTGACTGCGGAGCGATTAAAGTGGTTTCTTCAGTTATTGGTTTATCATCGTCAGTCCCGAAATAATTATCAAGTTCCCGGCTGATATCGTCTTCAAGATTGTCTTCTTCTATATCTCTTCCACCGGAAAGATCATCCGGTTCATGGCTTTCCGACATCCTGTCGGGTTCGGTCTGATCAGGAGATATATCAGTACCCGAAAGATTTTCAGAAAGGTCCAGCACTCTCTCATCCTTATGGAAGACATCGCTGGTTGCCCCTGAAAAACCAACAAATGCCTCGCCGATAATCTCTTCGGTCAGTTCCACAATTGCATCATCTTCGGGGGTTATCCCGATAGCAATGTCTGATAATTCAATAATGGTTGAATCCGTTTCGGAAGAATTTTTTTCATTTTTATCTTCAGCCGAATTCCGTTTTTGATCGTCATGGCCGGTATTGTGATTTTCGGTCATTAAAAACCCCCTGGTCTGAAGTCGGGTTAATGAATCCAGACATTCTAAATTAACAGAATATTACGCCATTTAACTACCATAAGGGACTTTGGGTGTCAAGGGAATTGGTTGCTTGTAAACCTTTATAAAACCTCAAAACATGAGGATTTTAAATGACATTAAAAAGCACATGATCGACTCAAAACAATTATAATTTACAAAATAATTATTTAATATATTATGTTTTCAGTTTTTCCGAAACATTATCGTTTGAGGCATTAAAAGCACAGGGATTGAAACCATCCTAAATTTTTAAAAAAATCCTGGAGCATACCGCACAAAAATGAAACGGTTCTTTGTCGAACATTCCGAAATTATCAAGGAATTTCCTGTCATTGAAGGTCAGGATGCCCATCATATCGCAAAGGTTTTCCGATTAAAACCTAAGGATCATATTGTAATCGTTGACGGTGGCGGAATGGAATACGAAGCTGAAATCATCAGTTCCTCAAAAAATCAGGTAACGGTTTCCGTTGTCAAAAAGTACGCAACTGTTGCCGAATCTCCTGTTTATATAACGGTTGGCCAGGGATATTTAAAAGATAAGAAAATGGATATGCTGATCCGTCACCTGACAGAAATCGGTATCGCGAAATGGATTCCGGTCGTCAGTGAATACTCTGTCCCGCAGCCAGACGTCCGGAAAATGGATTCCAGAATCCAGCGGTGGGAAGTGATTGCAAAAGAAGCGGTGAAACAATGCCGAAGAACCCGGGTCCCAGAAATTGTATCCCCGGTTTCCTTTCAACATGCGATTGAAGAAAGCAGCGGCTTTGATTTAAAAATTATTTTTTATGAAAATGAAACTGCTCCGATGGGCCAAACATTGCTTCCGTCAGACCCGAAACCATCGCAACTTTTTGTCCTGTTAGGCCCTGAAGGAGGATTTTCCAATAAAGAGATAGAGTTGGCGAAATCTGCGGGATTTATCAGCGCCTCTTTAGGTCCTAGAATCTTACGGGCGGAAACCGCTTCAATTTCCGCCTGTACATTAATCCAACATCTATTTGGTGATATGCGTTAAAAAACCCTTGACAGGGGTATCGGTTTTTCATAATACAACAAATACTTTTTCGAGCCGAGGTAGCTCAGTCGGTAGAGCAGGGGACTGAAAATCCCCGTGTCGGCAGTTCGATTCTGTCCCTCGGCACCATACAAACTAACGGTTACAGCATTTGATGCTTTTAACCGTTTTTTTGTTTTTGAAGTTATAAAAGTTCAACAAATTGTGATGATTATCATGAACCCGTATCAAATTAAACAATTACTGCGTTTTCGGATGCTTATTTTTCTGATTCTCGCATTCGGGTATCTTCTGGTCTATTTTCACCGCCTTTCCCTTTCCGTTGTCGCGGATAACCTGATCATGGAATTTAGCACCACCGCAGGCACCCTCGGGCTTCTCGGTTCCATTTATTTTTACTGCTACGCAATCATGCAGCTGCCGGCAGGACTTCTTTCCGACTCCATCGGGCCTAGAAAAACCGTCACTTTTTTCCTGTTGATTGCCGCTGTCGGCAGCATTCTCTTCGGCTTGGCCCCGAATATCGAAACCGCTTTTGTCGGGCGCATTTTGGTGGGTTTCGGGGTTTCCATGGTCTTTATCCCGACTATGAAAATTCTTTCCCAGTGGTTTCGCCCGCATGAATTCGCATTTATGGCGGGTCTGTTAAATGCAGTGGGTGGCATCGGCGTTTTTGCTGCTACCGGCGTTCTTGCCTTTATGACCATACGCTTCGGATGGCGGTTGTCATTTGAACTGATTGGCGCATGCACAATTGTTATCGCTGGGTTGAGTTGGCTGGTTGTCCGGGATCATCCCCGAGATAAAGGCTGGCCGCCGCTAAATACCACTGATAATCTGAAAACGGAAGCGTCTGGCGATATTCACCAAATCTCATTATTCGAAGGCCTCAAACGCGTGCTGTCGGAAAAACATTTCTGGCCGGTAGCAGTCTGGTTCTTTTTTGACTGCGGAATTTTCTTCGGATTCGGGGCCCTGTGGGGCGGACCTTTCCTGATGCACGTTTATAACCTGTCACGGGCCGAGACTGGCGCTGTCCTAAGCATGATCGCACTTGGCATGATCATCGGCAGTCCGATGATCGGTCTGATATCCGACAAATTGGTAAAAAGCAGAAAAATTCCCCTGATGGCATGCTCCCTTCTTTTAACGATAGATATTTGTCTGCTTTTTTTATTTCAATCCGATTTTACAAAATTTTTGCTGTATATATTTTTCCTGATATTTTCCATCAGCTCCTCCGCGATCGTAATCATCGGGTTTACTACTGCAAAAGAACTTTTCCCGGTCCAGATCGCAGGCACTTCAGTGGGGGCGGTCAACCTGTTTCCTTTTCTCGGCGGCGCCGTATTCATGCCCCTTCTGGGAAAAGTGCTGGACGCTTATCCAAAAACGGAAGCTGGTTCCTATTCTGCCGAAGGCTACTCAACACTCCTGCTTGTTTTGCTGTTTGCCGCCGTGGTCGCATTTGCCAGCACTTTGTTCATGAAAGAAACATTCCAGAAAGAATAATGAATTACAAAGTCACACAAAATTTCCGGTCCCGGCACCCGGATAAACAAAAAAAAGGGCGACCGATGGAAGGCCCCCCTCTTTTTTGTTGAATTTTAACCTGGTATGAGAAATCGATTAAAACGATTTCATTGACATTCACTATGTCTGATACTTAAATGACAGTTTAACCGTTGCACGGTACAATACCACCTTGCCCTCCTCGATTTTCATGTCCAGGTCCTTAATTTCAGCAACTCTTGTATCTCTCAGTGATTGGGCAGCTGTTTCAACAGCTGTTTTTGCCGCATCCTCCCAGGACGTCGGACTGGTTCCTACCATTTCAATAAATTTGTAAACACTACCGCTCATGGTCGCCTCCTTACTTTTAAAAGTTTAAAGTTTTGTTCAGCGTGGCAGAGTTTGAAGATACTAATGAGACAGGGGATTAAAAACCGGAGAGTGAAGTTGTAGACATCAAAGCTGATTAATTATTAAAATACGATAAAGACATCCTATTGTCTACAAATTTATTTTTCAACAGGGACATAAACATTAAATTTTAAAACCTGCCCTTGAATTGTAGCAGGGGTATGATTATAATTTTAACATTATGAAAAAACTCAATGAAAAAATACCCAATCCAAAAGAAATTGAAAAAGAAATCAGCGAATTTCTGACCAAGAAGTATGGCGATCAGGTCAAGATGATCTCTCCGATTGTTATGCCTGATGCTGACCATTTAGAAACTGACGATATACCTTATAAAAAAATTAATCCGATTAATTTTGACTTAAAGCCCGAGGAACTGATTGCCTATCTCGATCAGTATGTCATCAAACAGGATCTGGCCAAACGGGTTTTAGCCACCAAGGTATGTACGCATTTTAATCGGATCAAATATCAAAAAACCGATGACGGTGAACACCTGAGCATCTCCGGAGGTATTAAAAACAACGTCCTCATGCTCGGGCCGACCGGTGTCGGCAAAACGTATATCATCAAATTGATCGCCAATAAACTGGGGGTTCCCTTTGTGAAGGGAGACGCGACCAAATTCAGCGAAACAGGATATGTGGGCGGCGATGTTGAAGATCTGGTCCGGGACCTTGTCCGGGAAAGTGACAATGATATCGAACTGGCCGAATACGGAATTATTTATATTGATGAAATTGACAAAATCGCTGCCAGTGGAAATCTGATAGGGGCGGACGTTTCCAGAACCGGTGTTCAGCGCGCCCTGCTCAAACCCATGGAGGAAACGGATGTGGAGCTGAAAGTGCCCCATGATCCCATTTCAATGATCCAGGAAGTGGAACAGTTCAGAAAAACCGGTAAGCGCGAAAAACGGTCAATTAATACTAAAAATATTCTATTCATCATGAGCGGCGCGTTTGGCGGACTTGATGATATCATCAAAAAAAGAACCACTTCCCAGAGCATCGGTTTTGGTTCTCAAGGGAAAATCTCTCAATCAAAATCCGATCTGATCCGGCAGGTAAAGGCGGAAGATTTGATTGCGTATGGATTTGAATCGGAATTTGTCGGCCGGCTTCCGGTAAAAGCCATTTTTGAGCCGCTTGAAGAAGAAGACCTGCTGAAAATTCTGCAAACTCCCAATAACCCGGTCCTGCTCAACAAGAAACTTGATTTTGTAACATACGGTATTGACATCCGATTTTCAAATGAAGCGTTGAAATTGCTCGCGCAAAAAGCGTTTGCCGAGAATACGGGTGCACGAGGACTGGTGAGTGTCATTGAGCAGGTATTGATCCCCTTTGAAACCAAACTGCCGTCTACAAATATGAAACGCTTTCCGGTTACCATAACCGTCATTGAAAATCCTGAGTCCACGTTAAACTCATGGCTGACCCGCGAAAACGACGATCAGCGCATTGAGACCTTTAACGCCATTGTAGCCGAGAACAAAAAGTTCATCATCAATTATTTGAGTGAGAACCGCGTCAACATTACCGGTCAGTACGGGCTGCCGCTGTCCGCATACCGGATTGACAAAATCTCGGATTATTACTGCAATAATGTGACGGAAATCGGCAGTGCGGTCAAAAAAATCAAATCCTTTTATGATAAAATAAAAAAAATTGAATTCGACTTTTACCGAAAACATGATATTAACATCGTACTGGAAGAAGATGCCGTTGATGCAATTCTGGAACAACTGGCAAGCGGCACAACGGATATCAAAGGCGTCTATGATAAAATATCCGCTGATTTTGAGTATGGCCTCAAGCTGATCCGGGAAAAAACCCATCGAAATCGATTTTTCCTGTCTAAAAATGCCTTGATTAATCCTGAAAATTATTTAAATCAGACGATTAAAACGGAATTCAATAAAAGTGATATCCAACAGACTTTTTCGTTAAGTCAGCCGGATTTTATAATAAATAATTAAGTTACCCCATCACAGGAGCATTGTAACTATCACCCCATACAGGTTGATATTAAAAAAGATCTGATTTTCAACAGCCGGAAATTCGTTTACGGCGTATTCAGGGTACGCCGTAATGTTATCTCCGGCATCATGTTGTCTTAGGTTTTTATGCCTGTTAAACGCAATTTGGAGATATCATTCATATGATTGGAATATCAAAGCTATACTGCGGCACGGTTGAACCCTCAGACGCACTTCGCTACAGCCGTCAGTCAAAAGACCTGCCGTCTCACCTGCTCCAGTTTTCCATCGATAAAAAACCGGTGGTTGTCTGGAACATTACCAGGCAATGCAACTTAAAATGCGTTCACTGCTATGCCCATGCAAAAGCCACCCTTCAGGAAAACGAACTAACGACTGAGCAGGGAAAACAATTAATTGATGATTTAGCCGCCATGGGAGCCCCTGTGCTCCTTTTTTCCGGTGGCGAACCCCTGATGCGAAAAGACCTGCCTGAACTTGCCGAATACGCAGTAAAAAAGGGAATGCGCGCCGTCATCTCCACCAATGGAACGCTCATTGACCGGGATACTGCCCGTATCCTTAAAAATATCGGGCTTTCTTATGTCGGGATAAGCCTTGACGGTATGAAAGACATCAATGACAAATTCCGTGGTGTGGAAGGCGCTTTTGAAGCAGCACTGGAAGGTATCAAGAACTGCCAGGAAGCAGGCATCAAGGTGGGGCTAAGGTTTACCGTCAACCGCTTTAATGTAGACGAAATTCCGGCACTCTTTGATCTGCTGGAGGAGCGGGAAGTCCCTCGGATCTGCTTTTACCACCTCGTATATGCCGGCAGAGGGTCGGAGCTCGTCAAGGATGACCTCTCTCTCGATGAAACCCGTAAAGCCGTTGATCTGATTATTGACCGAACCAAACAGCTGCATGATATGGGTAAAGACAAGGAAGTCTTAACCGTCGACAACCATGCGGATGGTCCCTACATTTACCTCCGACTTCTGAAGGAAGACCCCCAGCGGGCTGCGGAAGTTCTGGAACTCCTCAAAATGAATGAGGGAAACAATTCCGGACGGGGGATCGGCTGCATCAGCTGGGACGGTGAAGTCTATGCGGATCAATTCTGGCGGCACTGCAGTTTCGGAAATGTCAAGGATCGGCCATTTTCAAAAATCTGGGCCGATCTTTCAAATCCGCTGATGAAAAAATTAAAAAACAAAAAAGAGTATGTCACCGGGCGTTGTGCGGAATGCAGATGGTTAAGTATCTGCAGCGGGAACTTCAGGGTCCGGGCCGAGGCGACCACTGGTGATATATGGGCACCTGATCCGGCATGTTATCTGACGGATGAAGAAATCAGCGGAGATAAAATATAACGGCTTCGTATTAATTATTTAAAGGATCAAAAATGCTTTTTCCGGATTACCGAGCAAGACGAATGAGACAAAACGCCGCATTCCGGCGCATGATACGGGAAACCACCCTGACCGTGGATGATCTGGTTCTTCCCCTGTTTGCCATCAATGGGAAGAATATTAAAGAGCCGATTCCTTCCATGCCCGGGCAGTTTCATCTTTCCGTGGACAACCTCGTAAACACGGTCAAAGAAGCTCGCGACCTGGGTGTACCCGCAATCATGCTTTTTGGAATCCCCGAAAAAAAAGATCTTCTGGGAACACGCGCATACGCCAAGGACGGAATCGTTCAGAAGGCCGTCAGTGCCATCAAAAACAAGGTCCCTGAAATAGCAGTCATCACGGATGTCTGCCTGTGCCAGTATACGGATCACGGTCACTGCGGAATTGTCGAAAACGGCATTATTGACAATGACGCCACCCTTGACCTCCTGGCACGGACCGCGGTCTCCCATGCCAAGTCCGGTGCGGATATGGTCGCCCCGTCGGATATGATGGACGGACGCATTGGCGCTCTGCGGGAAGCCCTGGATGACAACCAGCTGGAAAACACGCCCATTATGTCTTATGCCGCCAAATATTGTTCAGCATATTACGGCCCTTTCAGAGAAGCAGCCCACTCCGCCCCCCAATTTGGGGACCGGCGCACTTACCAGATGGACCCGGCCAACAGTCTGGAAGCCATCCGGGAGGTAACCATGGACGTGGAGGAAGGAGCGGACATCATTATGGTTAAACCCGCCCTCCCCTACCTGGATATCATTTCCCGCATCCGGGACGAAATCGATCTCCCGGTGGCTGCCTATAACGTCAGTGGAGAATATTCAATGATTAAGGCAGCAGAAAAAATGGGATGGATAGATGGACAGAAAGTCATGATGGAAACGCTGACTTCTATCAAACGGGCTGGTGCAGATATCATTATGACTTACTTTGCGCTGGATGCGGCAAGAAACTTAACGGCTTCGTAAAAAGCTCAGCTTCAGCGCTATGCGACATCCTTCGCTGCTTCATAATACGAAAATTACAAATCATTGCTCAGTCTTTGTCGCCTTACCAAGTTTTATAATTGGTGGACTTTTATACTTTGCCGTCGAAATCTGACTTTTTACGGAGACATCAACAGTGACACGTTCAACAGCGCCACACCCGGGAGGGCATCCACACGAATCCTCCGGAGAATCCAAAAATTCAACATTACGCCTGGTTGCCTGGGAGACCACGCGCAACTGTAATTTAAACTGCGCCCACTGCCGGGCATCCGCAACGATGGGTCCCTACAGCGGCGAACTTGACACGAAGGCATCTTTACGTCTTCTGGATCAGATTGCCGAAGTCGGCCAGCCCATTGTCATTCTCACCGGCGGAGAGCCGTTGTTGCGCCCTGACATTTTTGAAATTGCCAGATACGGTACGGATAAAGGGCTGCGGATGGTAATGGCTCCTAACGGAACACTCATCACGGACGACAAGGCCAGACAGATGGCCGAATCCGGCATCCAGCGCATCAGCATCAGCCTGGACGGCGCCACGGCGGCCAAACACGACGACTTCCGCGGCGTGCCGGGCGCCTTCGAGGGCGCACTGCGCGGCATCGCCCGG
>JAHECJ010000042.1:9094-9644 GCA_024641805.1 Desulfococcus sp. | reverse complement strand
AATATCAGATCTGCAATAAAATCCATTATATTTTCAAGAGTATATTGTTTATCCAGCGAAATCCGCAAAGACATGATTTCAATGAGCCCCGTCAGGGCATAGGCCAGTAAATCCGGATCGATTTTGCGAATGATTCCTTGTTGAACAGCGTCATCGATCTCCTGAATCACTGGTTTGGTCAATCCATGATAGATTTTTTTTATTTTTTCTTCCGGCCACTGGTCGTCACCGGCCATTTCAGCACGCAATTGATTTAAAATTTCATTGTATTTGGTATAATTTTCATAAAAAACTTTCCCCCTTATTTCCATCCGTTTGAAAAAATCGCCTTCCTCTTTGATTGCTAATGCGGCTTCGCCCACGATATTGCGAAACACATCGTCAATCACTTCGATAAACAACTCTCTTTTGTTTTTAAAATAGATATAAAAGGTACCTGTAGAAATATGCAATGAATCGGTAATATCAGAGATTTTGGTCTGATGATAACCCTTCTGGCTGAACACCTCGATGGCTTTTTTTATAATTTCAATCTTCTTTTTTTTTTTCT
>JAHECJ010000042.1:0-9084 GCA_024641805.1 Desulfococcus sp. | reverse complement strand
CCTGTGTAGTCCCCACTGCTTTTCTGACATCATATTCCCGGGATATTGCTTGCAGTGATATTCCGGTTTCCTGAAGTCTTTCCTTTAAAAATGAAATTGGAATACGGGAACCTCTTTTTATATCTTCGATCTGTCGTAATCGCTGAAGATGGCTTTCATCATAAGCGGCACTTGTTTGTCCGGTTTTCATCGGTGGATGCAGCAGGCCCTCGCGAAGATAGTATTGAATGGTGGATTTCGGCATCCCTGATTTTTCGACCAATTCCTTTATTTTCATTTCGTTGCTCCATTTATCCAAACTATAAAGTTAAACTTTATAAAGTTAAAAGGGCTTGATCCTGATTTTATCATCATATGGTATTGAATCCCATTTTTCTTAAAAATATAAACTTTTAATTCAAATATTTACGAGTGTTCATCGGATTTCAAAAAGAGACATTGTTTAATGTTGACCGGCATAAATTTATAAACTAATAATAAAAATGACTCGTCATTTTTTATAAACTCATTCAAATAAAATGTCAAGCGATAACACGTTACCCTTTTTATACACGGAGGCACCAATGGAAAAGCAAAGGCTTGCAATTATCGGAACCGGCGAAGTACCGACCGGAACATATCCGGACCGATCGCAGTGGGATATCATTTATGAAACATGTATCTCTGCCGTCAGGGATGCGGGAATTGATAAAAACGATGTGGAAGCGGTCATTACCGTTGCACCCCAAGCCCAGCCGCAACTCACCGCTGAAATATCGTTCGGGAAAATACCCGAGGAACTGGGTTTAAAGGGATGCAAGGATTCGTGTATCTGCAATGCCGGCGGCGCTTCAACGTCAAACTGTCTGCGGCTTGCGGAACAGCTGATTGAAAGCGGTCAGGCTAAATTCGTCCTGATACCGCATGTGACCGTCCATTCCACCATCCCGCTGCCGGACCTGATTAATTTTTTCGCCAAAGCCGGCATCGACCTGCAGTGGGAATATCCATACGGTACTACGTACAACGGGGTTATCGCCATGATGACACGCCGGTATATGCATGAATCCGGAACAACTGAAGAAGAAATGGCCTCTGTTGTGGTGTCCTTGCGAAAATGGGCGACACTGGATCCCAATTCTATTTTTTACGGCAAGGAAGTGCCGACCATCGAAAAAGTGCTGTCATCTGGCATGGTATCTTCACCTTTGCACAAACGCGAATGCAATGTCCTGGCAGACGGCGGTGCTGCAATGGTGGTAACTTCCGCTGAAATCGCAAAACAGATGGGATGTCCCGCAGCGGTTAAACTCGGTGAGAGTACCCGGTATTTCAGTGCTTTTACAACTACCCGGAGCACCGAAGATGTCAAAAACGGATTTCTGCAAGGCACGAATGATGCGCTAAATGCCGCGGGACTCACAAAAGAAGACATTGATATCTGGAATATGTATCTGGCCTATCCCGTTGGCCACCCCATGTTCATGGAAACAATCGGCCTGTGCGAACCCGGCCAGGCTGGAAAGATGTTTATGGAAGGCCATACATGGCCCGGCGGAAAACTGCCATGGGCGACCATCGGCGATGCTATCGGCCGGGGACACACCGGTTCCGGGGTCAGTATGGCCACCTATGTGGAAACCGCTCGCCAACTCATGGGCAAGGCAGATGCAAAGCAGGTAGCGGATGTCAATTACATATTTCAAAATACATCCGGCGGATCAGGTATGAACTTTATCGCAACCGTATGGGGGAGGAATATATAATGGAAATGCAAAAACCGATACCCGTCATCCAACCCTGGACTAAGGAATTCTGGAAAGCAACCAAGCAGGGCAAATTATTGGTTCAGCATTGCAAAGACTGTAATGCGAATATTTTCTTCCCGAAAAAAGTCTGCCCGAAATGCTGGTCTGAAAACTTAACCTGGATCGAATCTTCGGGCAAGGCAGTTGTTTATACATATACGGCCATGCTGGACATGGTGGAACCTAAATTCATGGGCGACCTGCCCTATGTCATTGCCATGGTGGACCTGGAAGAGGGCATCCGCATGACTACCCGGATCGTGAACTGCAACCAGGATGACATAAAGATCGGCATGAACGTTGAGGTGGTGTTTGAGGAGGTTTCTCCGGAATGCTCTCTTCCCGTTTTTCAACCGGCGGACGAATCATTGCGCCTGGCCTCCCCGGATCAAGGGGATGACACAGCTGTGGCGGCAGAACCGGAAAAAGGCATGAGTCCGGAAAATTATCAGACGATTTTATATGAGATCGGCGGAATTTGTGGCGGAGAATGCACCATCACATTAAATCGGCCGGACAAATACAACGCCATCAACCGGCAGATGGCCGCGGAACTCATTGACGCCTTCCGTCGGGTCAGAAACGAGCCATCCATCGGGGTGGTGGTACTGGCAGGAGCCGGGGGAAAAGCATTCTGCACCGGCGGCGATCTGGAAATTTTTCCGTCATTGGCCGAACACCAGAACAGCCTCAACTGGCTTTCCCATGAAGGGCTGGATGTGCAGCGCGCCATCACAAGCTGTGAAAAAGTCGTGATCTGCAAAATCAACGGGCACTGCCTGGCCGGCGGTCTTGAAATCGCCCTGGCGTGTGATCTTATCTACGCCAGGGAATCTGCCAAGATGGGCACCACAGAGATCAATATGGGTATTCTGCCGGGGTGGGGGGGCACTGCCCGATTGCCTCGCAGCATGCCCATATTCAGGGCCCGGGAAATCATCTTCAGCGGCCGGAAAGATTATACCGCAAAAGAAATGTACGACATGGGTCTGTTGACAAGAGTGTTTAAGGATGAGGACTTCGAATCCGAATTTGAGAAAGTGGTTAAAAATATTGCCGCCAAAAAACCCATTGCCCTTCGCATGGGCAAGGAAGTCATGGCCCGGTCCGCTGACGGCTGCGATATGGAAACAGCGCTTGCGGTGGAACGAAACGGAATCCAGTGGCTGACCTATTCCCCTGATATCCAGGCGGTGATGGATCAGTTCAGGGCCAGCCCCGACAAGCTGACGCAACAGCAGAAACAGCAAAATATTCGATCCGATGTGAAGAAATAATAAGGAGAGTAGTCATGGATTTTGGATTTACCAAAGAGCAGGAAATGATACAGAAAGAGGTCCACAATTTCTGCAAAAAAGAACTGACTCCGGAATACGTTCGGTGGATTGATGAGAACTGCGATTTTGTTCCAGATGAGCTTTGGAAAAAAATATCAGATATTGGATTCTTTGGGGCTCACGTGCCAGAGGCATACGGCGGTGAAGGATTGGGAGTTATCGAAAGCATGATCATTGCCGAAGAAATCGCAACTGCGTCTGTGGCGGTTGCGCTGGGCATGGGCGCTACCACGTTAGGAGCATCCGTTATCCTGAATTTAGGAACACCAGAGCAAAAAGCTAAATACCTGCCAAAGCTTGCCAAGGGGGAACTCAAGTTCGCCCTTGGACTCACCGAACCGGCCGGAGGAACAGATATTCTGGGAGCCATTCAAACAACAGCTGTAGATAGGGGAGATCACTTTCTGCTAAACGGCCAGAAAGTATTTATCACATCAGCCCATGTAGCGGATTATATCACCACCATCGCCATCACCAATCCGGACGCCAAAAGAACCAGGGGGCTTTCAATTTTTCTGGTTCCACGAAATAGCGATGGCGTGAAGACCCGGCTCATACCGAAACTTGGTTGTCATGCCGCTGGAACCAACGAAGTCTTTTATGACAATGTCAAAGTGCCCAAGGAAAATCTGGTGGGAACCCTTCACAACGGCTGGTACGAGCTCCTTTTGACCCTGAATCCGGAAAGAATCGGCACCTCCATGCTCAGCCTGGGTGTTGCCAAAGCTGCATTCAATGAGGCCTTTGAATACGCCAAGCAGAGGAACGCTTTCGGAGGCCCCATCTCCCGTTTTCAAAGCCTGCAGCATTACCTGGCTGATATCGCCATAGAAATCGAAAACGCCCGGAACCTGATCTATAAGTGCGCATGGCTGTGCGATAACAATAAACCATACCATATCGAAGCCTGCATGGCCAAAATTGTTGCCGCAAAAGCATCAGAAAAAGCGGCCATCTGGGGGATGGAGATCATGGGCGGCTGGGGATACACCATGGAATATGACATGCAGCGCCACTTCAGGGATTATAAACAAATGGTGTTTTCTCCCATATCCGACGAGATGGCGAAAAACATGATCATGCAGTTTATGGGGTATCCGAAGTCCTGGGCGTAAAAATAATTACGAATTAAAAAATACGAATAATTGAATGCTGTTACATTTATATGAGGAGAAAAAATGTACACTTTAGGCGACATTCCCAGAAAGAGCGCGCTTTATTTTCCAGATAAGGAAGCCGTTGTTTTTGAAAATATCCGGCTGACCTATAAACAATTAAACAATCGTGTCAATCGTCTTGCAAACGCGCTTTACAAAATGGGCTTTAAAAAAGGTGACCGGGTCGCGGTGCTTGCGGAAAATACCCACAAATATATCGAGACCTATTTTGCTGCGGCTAAGCTGGGCATGAGCGTTACCCCGCTCAACTTCAGGCTGTCAGATGAGGAACTCATCCATATCATTAAAGACAGTGAAGCTTCCAGTTTTTTGGCGGGCGATGGATATGAAGAACGATCACAAAAGATGCGCAAACACCTTCAGTCCATCCATGCATGGATTGCGTTTGATAATAATTCCCCTGGATTTATTGATTATGAAGTGATGATAGCCGTTGCATCAGAAAATGAACCCAATTTAGAAATAGATGAGAATGATCTGGCGGTTCTCATGTACACAGGAGGAACCACAGGTCTTCCCAAAGGGGTCATGATGTCCCACCGCAACCTCATGACAGCCGTTTTATCTGCGACCATTGCCGTGGGGTTTACGCATGATGACGCCACCTGCTTTGTTTTGCCTCTTTTTCATGTATCTTTTTGGCCGGCGCTGTCAGTTCTCATGGTCGGCGGGAAAGTGGCGATCAACCGGAAACCGGATTTAAATGGCATCTTAAAACTCATTGCGGATGAAAAATGTACCCATATCAATGCCGTGCCTACGGTTTATGGATGGCTTCTCCAGTTTGCCAATGTGGATGCATATGATCTATCCAGCCTCCGCTCCATTACTTATGCTGGCAGTCCGTTTCCGCCCAAGTTGTTAAAGCAGTGCATCCAAAAATTCGGGAATAAATTCTCACAAGGATATGGCATGACCGAAGCCTTGGGCGTCACACAGTTGCCAGAATGGGATCATTTTCTTGAAGGAGAAAAATCAAAGCTGCTGACAAGTGCAGGAAAACCCTCTTACTGCGCGGAAGTACAAATTTTTGATGAACATGACCAACCGATGAAAACAGGTGAAACAGGAGAGATCGTTGTCCGGGGCAAGCATGTCATGATGGGGTACTGGAAAAATCCTGAACTGACGAAAAAATCATTGCGGGGCGGCTGGTATCATTCCGGAGACATGGGGTATATGGATGAAGAGGGTTATCTTTATCTCATTGACCGCAAAGCCGACATGATCGTCACCGGCGGTGAAAACGTCTATCCCAAGGAAGTTGAAGAGGTTCTTTATGAGCATCCCGCTGTTTCCATGGCAGCAGTGGTGTCGGCGCCAGATAAAAAATGGGGGGAACGTGTCCAGGCTGTGGTGGTACTAAAACCTGACCAGTTGGTGACAGAAGATGAACTCATCCTTTTTTGCAAAAGAAAACTGGGTGGATACAAATGCCCCAAAGCAATTGAATTCTGGGAATCAATCCCGACTACCCCCATCGGAAAAATTCTTCGCAAGGATATCAAAAAGAAGTTTTGGGAGGGACATGAACGCTCAATAGGTTGATTGATCTAATCAAGACTCATTTCTCAAAAATAACTAAGGAGGCATTATGAGTGAATTTAAAAAAGACGACTATTTTAAAATCGACCCAGAACCCCATCTGATCGGGAACATGGAGCTGGTCAACCATTTCCCCGGGGTTCAGATGTGGTGGCGGGCCATCGACGCTATACACCGCCCCCTGTTAACCGGTATGCCTCCTGAGGCCTATGAAGGCATGGAAGAGTGGGAGATGATAAAAAATACGGATCCAAATTCCCTGCTCAGAGCCATGGATAAATATGGTGTAGATATCGCCTGCCTGCTGCCGGAATCAATGATGGATACCACCGGATATACCAGCCGTTGGTGTACCAACGGAGAGATGGCAAAGATCGTGGAATCCAACCCGGACAGGTTCATGTACCAGCCCAACATCTCCCCCATCAAATACAAGGGAGTGAAAAATACCATTTGGGAGCTGGAATACTGGGTCAAGGAAAAAGGCGCCAAAATTTTCAAATTTTATCCGCCCGAAGACACCTACATCAATGATCCGGATATCTGGCCGTTCTATAAAAAAGCCGAGGAATTGGGGATAGTGCTTGATATCCATACCGGGTTTTCCTGGGTGCCGCCCGGAAAAAGCAAGTATGCATTGCCGGTTTATTTAGATGACGTGGCGAGGGATTTTCCGGACCTGAAGATTAACGCTTTTCATATGGGATATCCCTACTGTGACGATCTCAACATGATCGCCATGCAGCATCCCAATGTTTATGTGTGCCTGAGCCTGCTCGTGCCATGGGCTGTCGGCGCACCCAGAAAATTCGCCAAGATTATCGGTGAGGCCCTGCGCTGGGTGGGGCCGGACAAAATCATATGGGGGACCGATTATGCGGGCTATGGTGCACAGATCCGCAGCGCAGTCATGGGATTAAGAGATTTTCAGATTCCCGGGGATATGCAGAAAAGCTATGGTTTTCCAGCAATTACCGATGAGGATCGGAAAAAGATTTTCGGCGGCAACCTTGCCAAATTACTGGGTGTAGACATCACCAAACGAAGAATGAAACTCTAATAACCAAGGAGGAAGTCATGACAAAGCAAACCAAGTTTGAGCATATTTTGAGTCCCGTCAAAATCGGTCCTGTTGAACTAAAAAATCGGATTGCGCTCGCGCCTATGAACGAAACCATGTCTGGCCATAATGGGGAAGCCACAGAGCAGATGCTCTCTTATTTCGCAGCCCGGGCCAAGGGCGGCGCAGGATTGGTGAGCACAGGCGCCATCATGGGAACCCGGCTTGCCGCTAAATTCGTATGGGGCCGGAATCTCTATTGTTTTCACCAGGGCCATCTTCAAGGGCTGGGGATGTTGACAGACCGGATTCATTATTTCGGCGCAAAGGCTGCCGCCCAGATGACCATTGGATTCGGCAGGCAGGGTCATTCCTATGACCACGAAGAACTGGCGCCAGCGCCTACTGGCGGTTTGCCGTATGAAATTGCAGCAGACAAAGCTTGTGATCATGTAGTGGACGCATGGAGATTTACAGAGCATCCGCGCAGTTTCATGGTCGGACAAATGACCCGGGAAATGCCCATCGATGAAATCCACCACCAACAAAAAGAATTTGCCGGTAGCTGCCAGCTGGCTGTAATTGCCGGTTTTGACGTGATTGAAATCCATGCCCCCCACGGTTACTTAGAGCATGAGTTCCTTTCTCCCCTGTCAAATAAGCGGACGGACATGTATGGCGGTGAATGGCGCAACCGCAAGCGGTTCTTAAGCGAGGTCATGGAGCAGATTCGTTACGCTTGCCCGGGTGTGACCTTAGGCGTGCGCATCAGCGCTGAGGAACACATGGAAGGCGGATTAACTGAAGAAGAGATGATCGATGTGGCTAAAGATCTTGAAGCAAGAGGCGCAGATTATATAAGCCTTTCCGATGGCGCTGGGTATGAGGAAGGCGGGCATCTGATCACGGACATGGACCGCTCAAAACATATTCCGGAACATGGCGAGGCGTTTAAAAAAGCTTTAAAAATTCCTGTTATTGTCGCCTCCCAGCATAATCCGGTTAAGATTGAGGAAAACATCGCCGCAGGAAAGTACGATATCCAGGCTTTGGGACGTCAGTTGTTTATCGACCCGGAATATACCAATAAACTGATGCAGGGTCGCGAAAAAGAAATCGTACGATGCAAACGTTGCAATACCTGTTTGATGCGCTGTTTGAGCGGCCTGGTGCCTGCCTGCCCGGATAACCCGAACCTTGGCCGGGAATATACAATGGATGAATATAAAATCGGTCCCTGGCAAAAACATGAAAGCATTATCCCTGAAGGGATGATCCGGGCTGGTATGCCGGCGCTTGAAAGGCCCTGGTGGAAAAAGGAAATCGGCATTCTCGAAAAAAGCTGGCGGGCGCTTAGGGGACGAACAAAAAGATAAAAAGCTGAATCAGGTGACGACTTTTAGCAATGTTGAAGGGAAAAACATGATGTTATTATCCGGAAAAACAGCCCTGGTGACAGGCGCATCCAGAGGGCTTGGGCGAGCCATCGCCCTGGCCCTTGGGGCTGCCGGCGCCGATGTCGCGGTCACGGATCTGTTGGTTGAATCAGAAGAAACCGATAAAGAAAAGCTGGCTCAATACAGTCTTCTCGCAGCCCACTTTGCCGGAAGCGATAATGTTCGAACGGTTTCAACGTCCCGGGAAATAGAAAAAACGGGTCGTAAAAGTTTGGCTCTGAAAATGGATGTAACCGATCCGGATCAAGTTCATAGCATTGTCGCGGAAATTTCCGATAATCTTGGCGAAGTCGATATCCTGGTGAACAATGCCGGTGTCATGGACAACATGGCCGCCATGGAACACCAGTCCTTAAAGATGTTTGAGCGGGATTTGAATGTCAATTTGACCGGGGCCTTTAACTGCATTCACGCTGTCTGGCCCCACATGAAACAAAGAAAGTGGGGCAGGATCATCAATATTTCCTCATTTGTCGGCTTAAGCGGCGCCTTTGCCCAGCCGGGTTATGGCGCTTCTAAAGCCGGCATGATCGGCCTGACAAAATCCCTTGCCCTTGAAGGGGCCAAACATGGCATCACCGTCAACGCGGTTTTGCCGGGATTTATTGCGACAGAAGCCGTAAATCTGCATGACCAGAAAATGC
Source organism: Desulfococcus sp. (assembly GCA_024641805.1). GTDB lineage: Bacteria > Desulfobacterota > Desulfobacteria > Desulfobacterales > Desulfosalsimonadaceae > SURF-3. Next base: position 76 of record JAHECJ010000042.1, on the reverse strand, counting down.
GGGAACGGATAAGGGAACGAACGCCTATGAAACGTATGGGCACGCCTGACGAAATTACACCGTTAGTCGTATTACT
>JAHECJ010000584.1 GCA_024641805.1 Desulfococcus sp. | reverse complement strand
CCGACTTTTTTCACAATAAAAAAAGCACCAGGCATCCGGTCGTCAGACGTGAGTGATAATAAAATTTATAAAGCTAGTTTCATTAACAAAATTTTAATGGTGAAGCAATCTTTTTCACCAACTATTGACAATAAAAATTCAACCGCGATGCATAATGGCCACACGGTTGTGTCCGCTATAATCCTGGATAAACTTTAGTCCTGAATATCGGCCGTCTTCTCGGACTATGTGAGTTATGTGTTCCATCTGGTCGAACCCGATCTCAAGCATCAAAACACCCTTTTCTTTCAAATATTCCGGTGTGTCCCGGATAATTCTGGCAAGTATTTCAAGCCCCTCCGCACCGCCGTCAAGTGCAAGCCTGGGTTCATAACGGCTGACTTCCGGAGCAAGTCCGTTTATTTGACTGTTCGGAATGTAAGGGGGGTTTGAAACAATCAGATCAAACTTCTGATCATCAGCATTCAAAGGATGAAACAGTTCCCCGGCAAAAAACCGAATTTCTGCGCTGACATTGTTTGACGCCGCATTCTGGAATGCAATCTTAAGGGCACCGGGTGAGATATCGGATGCGAAATAAACGTGCCCCGGCCGATGGACAGCCAGCGACACAATCACGGCACCGGATCCTGTTCCCACATCAATCACCCGAAACCGTCCGGAAGAAATGCCGGTCGGAATCAATTTAAGTGATTCTTCGACCAGGAATTCAGTTTCCGGTCTTGGAATCAGCACATCCGGGGTTACTTTAAAATCAAGTCCCCAAAACTCCCGGCCACCTGTGATATAAGAAACCGGTTCCCTGTTTACACGGCGTTTAATGAATGTTTTAAAGATTCCCAGCTCATCTTTTGTCAATGGTTGATCGAATTTCAAATACAGATCAATGCGGTCGGCGCATAGAATATGAGCAAGAAGGATTTCAGCGGTCAGCCGCGGGCTGTCAATGTGATGGGACTTAAAATAGGAAGTGGTCCATTGGAGAATTTTAAGAATGGTCCATTGCGGATCAGGCTGAGTTTCAGGCGGATTTTCGGGACTCTGCATTCTTTAACGCCTGAGCCTGGTAAAACGTTGACAATCCTTCAAAAATTTCTTTGATGTCGCCCTGCATAATGCTTTCCAGCTTGTACAGTGTTAACCCGATGCGATGGTCCGTCATTCTCCCCTGAGGAAAATTATAGGTGCGGATCCGTTCACTGCGATCCCCGCTCCCCACTTGATTTTTCCGTTTTTCGGAAATCTCGTCCTGCTGCTCACGGACTTGCATGTCATACAACCGGGCACGGAGAACTGTCAACGCCTTAGCTTTATTCTTATGCTGTGATTTCTGATCCTGGCAGATGACCACCAGTCCGGTGGGCAAATGAGTAACCCGCACCGCCGAATCCGTAGTATTCACGGACTGACCGCCGGGACCGGATGAGCGGTACACATCGAATTTTAAATCACCCGGATCAATATGGACCTCAACATCCTCAACTTCAGGCAAAACGGCAACGGTCACCGCCGATGTATGGATACGACCCTGTGTTTCTGTTGTCGGCACCCGCTGCACCCGATGGGTGCCGCTTTCATATTTCAAATGACTGAAGGCGCCTTTTCCCTTTACCAGAACAATGATTTCCTTAAACCCACCGGAATCCGTCTCGTGTGCGGAAAGAATTTCCAGCTTCCATCTTTCGGTCTCGGCATATCGGCTGTACATCCGGAAAAGGTCCCCGGCAAACAGAGCGGCTTCTTCACCGCCGGTACCGGCCCTGATTTCAAGCAGCACATTCTTGTCATCATTCGGATCCTTTGGAATCAAAAGCGCTTTAAGCGATTCCTCCAACTGGTCCATTTCAGATGAAAGGGCGTCCACTTCACTGCGGGCCAGTGCTTTCATTTCCGGATCACTGTCCGACAGAAATTCCCTGCTCGCCTCAAGTTCATCCCGTGTCTGCTTGTAGGTCCTGAAAACAGGAACGATTTTCCCCAGATCGCTGTGCTCCCGAACGTATTTTGTATATAGCTCACGGTTCCTGACAACCGCGGGATCACTGAGGAGCTGCTCAAGCTCCACGTATCTTTCTTCAAGCTCTGATAACTGTTCAAGCATTTATTTTTAATACCGATACGCTGTGAAAAAAATCGATGAAAAACCGAGGTTATTTTTGATCATCTGTCTGAAATTTTTCATATTTTCTTCGGAAACGTTCAATCCGTCCGGCTGAGTCAACCAGTTTTTGTTTGCCGGTATAAAACGGATGACATTGTGAACAAATTTCAACGGTGATATCTGACTTTGTCGAACCGACCGTCACTTCATTTCCGCATGCGCATTTAATCGTCGTTTCCTTATATTCAGGATGAATCTCTTTTTTCATGGTTATTTTTCCTTTTTTATGAATTCATTGCATCAAGAAATTCTTTATTGTTTTTTGTTCCCTGCATCTTATCGATCAAAAATTCCAGACTGTCAACAGGATTTAACGTGGAAAGTAATTTTCTCAAAATCCACACACGGGTTAATATCTCAGGTTCCAGCAGGAGTTCCTCTTTTCGTGTCCCTGATTTATTGATATCGATCGCCGGATACATACGGCGATCCGCCAGGCGTCTATCCAGCTGAATTTCCAT
>JAHECJ010000041.1 GCA_024641805.1 Desulfococcus sp. | reverse complement strand
GTATGACAATGGGGATGGGTTTCCCCGCGACCTTGAAAAAGCCGCCCAATGGTATGAAAAGGCGGCTGAGGAAGATTACGGCCAGGCCCAGCATAATCTCGCGGATATGTTTTACAATGGTGACGGGGTTCCGAAAGACCATCAGGAGGCATTAAAGTGGTACCGCCGGGCGGAAGCCCAGGGACTGGTTCAGTCGCGGTTCAGCATCGGCATGCTTTATTTCAACGGCGAGGGCGGACTGCCCAGGGACTACGGACAGGCCATGGAATGGTTTCTGAAAGCCGCCAAGGATAATTTCCCGCCGGCATTATACTGCCTCGGTGTCATGTATGAGAAAGGTTACAGTGTTGAGCCGGACCAGAGTGAGGCCCTGCGGTGGTATCAAAAAGCAGCGGATGCCGGTGACGGCAAATCCATGTACCGGATTGCCATGATGTATTTAAACGGCAGTATGGGGATGGAAAAAGATCCGCAGAAAGCCATTGAATTATGCTATAAAGCGATTGAACTCGGTTCCAGTGAGGCAACGTTCGGGCTGGGAGTCATGTTTGAAAACGGTGAAGACGGAATCCACAGGGATTTGGGAAAAGCGGTCGAATTATATCGGAAGGCGGCCGATGCCGGCTATTTTAAAGCACTCAGCCGGTTGGGGGTGTTATACGATAACGGGGTGGGGGTTACCAGGGATTTGGCCGAAGCCGCCAAATGGCATGAAAAGGCGGCCATGAGAGGGAGTGTATACTCCCAGGACCGGTTTGCCGGTATGTGCTATAACGGCATCGGTGTGGAAAGAGATTTTATCAAAGCGTTTAAATGGTACGAAACAGCGGCAAAAAATGGAAATGTCAATTCCCAGTATAGTTTGTCACTGCTCTATTTTAACGGCCACGGCGTCGAGCGGGATGATGTCAGGGCCTATGCCTGGATGACGCTGGTTGCCGTGCAGGGGGAAGAGATTGCATCGCAGCAGCGAAATATTATTAAAAGTCGGATGACCCCGCAACAGATGATTGACGCTGAAATACTGTTTAACCAACTGTACCAGGAGGTTTTAATGTAATCTTCTTCACCGGTTGCGTCAGGTCCAATAATGTTGCCGCAAGCCGGAGTTCAATCGGGTAACCGGCAAGTTCAGGGTTTTATTTTTACTATGCGCCTTATTCCTTTGAAACAAAGGAATAAGGTTTTTTTTTCAGCGGGTCCAAGGGAGGGAAGGCTCGCAGGGCAATGTCGGATTTAGATTCAGTGAATGACAAAAAAATCAGTCTGTTAATCCGGAGAAACGTTCAAAAACGAGCGTTCGTTCTATTTATTATTGACATCCGTTTTGTCCCGTCATAGGGTAATTTAAAATAGAAGCAATTACCCAAAAAACAAAGGAGCGTCTCATGGGTCTGTTTGAAGTCAATCCGGACAAATGTAATCGTGACGGAATTTGTGTTGACGAATGCCCGATTAAGATTATCGTGTTAAAAGATAAAAAATCCATTCCGGTCCCTGTGGCAGGGGCGGATGAATTATGCATCAACTGCGGTCATTGCGTGGCGGTGTGCCCCACGGCCGCAATCTCTCTCAAACGCATGTCGACGGAACAATGCCCCCCGGTGAAAAAAGAATGGGTGATGGATGCGGACCGCGCGGAATATTTTCTGCGCAGCCGCCGGTCGATCCGGACATATAAAAAAGAAACCGTTGACCGGGACACGCTTTCCAGGCTGATTCAAATCGCATCCTATGCGCCGTCAGGCCATAATACCCAGCCGGTCCGATGGCATGTCGTTTATGATTCAGATGAACTTCGGCGTCAGATCGGCATGGTCATTGACTGGATGAAGTATATGATAAAGGAGCAGCCCGCCATGGCAGCAAAAATGCATATGGAGTTGGTGGTGGGTGCCTGGGAATTCGGGATTGATGTGGTCTGTCGTGACGCACCCCATGTGATTCTGGCCCATGGTCTACAGGCGGACATGACCGCCCAGACCGCCTGCACAATCGCCATGACATACCTGGAACTGGCAGCCCCACCCCTGGGACTGGGGACCTGCTGGGGCGGATTTTTCGGTGCCGCCGCCATGTTCTGGCCGCCGCTGCAAAAAGCGTTGGGACTTCCGGAAGGACACGCATGCTATGGGGTGGCCATGGTTGGATACCCGAAATACAAATACCACCGGCTGCCTTTGCGGAATGCGCCTCAGGTCACCTGGGTCTGATAAAATCATGGACTGAGCCAACGCGCAATCATCAACTTTTGGCCACTTCAAACTTTCGTTTTATTTATCGTTAACTTTTCCGGTTGATCCGGGTCAGGGGGGTAAAAATGGATAATATTTTTGAACAGCTCAGACAGCGGTTGGACGATATGGGTACGGGTTTTCCGGCGACAAAAAACGGGGTGGAGATAAAAATCCTCAAACAGATATTCTCGGAAGCGGATGCGGAAATGTTTCTGATGATGACCCCCATGCTGGAAACCGCCGACAGTGTGGCTGAAAGACTGAATCTTCCGAAGGGCAGCACCGCCGAACATCTGGAGGCCATGGCAACACGGGGCCTTTTATTCCGTCAGAAAAAGAATGGGGTTGCCAGATACGGATCAATTCCGTTTGTGGTGGGGATTTTTGAATTCCAGTTAAACACCGTGGATGAAGCTCTGGCCAGGGATCTGGAAGAATATTATCATGAAGCACTGGGCAAATCTTTTCAGGCCTGGAGTACGCCGGTTATGCGAACGATTCCCATCAACCGTGAACTGGTCAGTGAATGGCCCATTGCTCCCTATGAAGATGTAATGAAAATTTTTGACGATCAGAAGATTATAGCCGTTGCGCCCTGCATTTGCCGGACAACCGCCAAAAAAATCGGTCAGGGATGTGACAAGCCCATGGAAGCTTGTTTTCTGTTCGGGTCGCATGCGAGTTATTATGTGGACAATCACATGGGCAGGTATATTGACAGGGAAGAGGCCAAGGAAATAGCCCGGAAAAACGAAGCTGCCGGGCTTGTCATGCAGCCGTTCAACTCTCAGCATGTCGGCGGGATGTGCAGTTGCTGCGGAGACTGCTGCGGCATCCTCAGATCGCTCAAAAAACAGGACAACCCGGCGGCCGCGGTCCAGAGTAACTACTTCGCCCGAATTGACGCAGAAGAATGCATAGGGTGTGAAACCTGCGTCGACCGATGCCAGATGGAAGCCATAGAAATGAAGGATGAAAAAGCCGTGCTCAATCTGAAACGATGTATCGGCTGCGGATTATGCGTCTCCACCTGTCCCACGGATGCAGTCCGCCTGGTGAAAAAGTCCGATGCGGATCAGTATCTGCCGCCCAAAACCGGAATGGAAACCTATCTCCGGATTGCACAGGAGCGGGGGAAAATGTAATCAGGTATCAGGGGGAAGGTGGAAGGTGGAAGGTATAAGGTTTTTCTTTTTCACCACAGAGAACACAGAGAAAATGATCTTGCCTTCATTGTTTTCTCTGTGGTTTTTTTCAAAGGATTAACTGATTTTCAGCATGCTGCCGGTTTCCAGAAAATGTTTTGCCGTTTCTCCCAGAAATTGAAGCATTCCGGCTATCTGGTTTTTTTAAGGTGTCATCGACAAGGCGATTCCCATTTTCATTTAATGCGGTCAATGCCAGACGCCGGTCTGTTTTTTGAATTTACTGAATAAAAATAAGAAAATGGTTATAAAGCCAACAGTTTCGAAAACATTGCTGCATGTGCTGGCAGCGTTTTTGGAAAAAAAAGGCCTGGATATTCAAAAGATCTGCACGGCAGCAGGCATTGATGTTTCTGTTTTGACAAAAGATGATGACCGGATTGCCGCAGAACCGTTTTTACAAATCTGGGACCAGGCGGAACGGCAGGCCGGAGATGATAATTTCGGCCTGCATTTTGGCAGGGATCTGGCTGCCGATTATCTTAGGGGCAATATTTTAATCAGCATGATGGCCAACTGTGCCACTGTCGGCAGTGCCGTAAAAATATTCTGCAAATACCATCTGTTGATGGAAGATGCGGTGTTGCCGAAAATGACAATGGATGATCAGGCCGTCATTCTCTGGTGGGAATTTTTTATTCCCGGCGTCAAGATCCCCAGACAGCACGCGGAATCCTTGCTGTGTGCTTTAACCGAAATTCTCCGGGCAATTTCCGAAAACCGGATAAATCCCAAACAGGTTTGTTTCAGCCATTCGTCTCCGCCTGATATCAAAGAGCATCAGGCAATATTCAAAACCCGATTATTGTTTGATCAGCCGAAAAATGCTTTGGAGATTTCCCGTGAAGCATTTGATCAGCCCATTTTTTTAGCCAGCCGCGAATTGTTTGATGCGCTCGAGCCTTTGGCCCAAAAGCGGCTGCATCAAATGGTTTTTCCCGATTCCTGGCCGGAGAAGGTCAGCAGGGAAATTTATTTATTATTGGCCCGGGGGGAAGTCCCTGATGTTGAGACCGTTTCAGGAAATCTGGCATTAAGTTCCCGAAATCTTCAGATGAAGCTGCAAAAGGAGAAAACAACGTTTCAGCAGCTTTTTGATCAGCTGAGAAAAGAAGCCGCACTGGCATATCTCAAAGACCCGGAGATATCTATTTGCGATATTGCCCTGTTACTGGGATTTTCAGAGCAGAGTGCGTTTAATCATGCGTTTAAACGGTGGACCGGAACCAGTCCAAGGAGATATAAAACAGATACCTTTCTTCAGGCTAAGTGATTTTTGTAAGCACGACAGGAAAGACAATCCGGGGAATAAATCAGGAAAATACGGTAAGTTACCGATATATTAAATCAATGATAAATCTCGAATTATTGAAATTTCAATAGATCATTGCTGATTCTTTCAGATCCTCCAAGATCAAAGATATTACAGACGAATCGCCGGTTTTTCGAGTAATAGAAAAAACTGAGATATATAGAGGATATCAGGACCTTTTTGAAATTTTCCGACCACAAGATATTGCAATTCGGAGTTAGTTGACAAGAATCGCTAATCTATTTTTTTCGCCTGATTTTTTATTGCTTATCAAGCAGTGATAAATTCTAACAAACATCTAACCCATTCTAATTTTGATATGCCTGCCAAACAATACTGATCGGATGAGTCGGGGATCGACCGGTTCCTTGTTGGATCTGCAAGTTGCATGTCGGGCAATCAGTAGCTGTTATATCTGCACTTGATGAAAGAACGCTTTCAAATAAATGCTTCCCAATCTCCATGGACATATCAAATGTATTTTTTTTCACACCAAATGTGCCGCCCATGCCGCAGCAACCGCTATTCAACTGATTTATTGAAATACCGGGGATCGCCTTTAGCATGTCAAGGCGGCGATTGACTAAGTCTTCGCCCAGAACTTTCAGATGGCAGGGGGTATGATAGACAACACGAAGATCTATTGGATAAAAATTTTCATTCAACCGATTCTGTTTTTTTAGTAAGGCAAGGTATTCAATGATGTCATAGGTCCGTTTTGAAACCGATTCTGCTTTTGGGCTTTTTATTATTTTCGGGTAGTCATGTTTTAAGGTCAGCGCGCAGCTGGTACACGCGGTTACAATATCTCCCTTTGTCCTTTCAAGGGAATTTATATTATATATTGCGTTTTCAATAAAACGCTTTTGGTTTCCTGCTGATAACTGCGGTGTGCCGCAACATTTTTGCTTGGGAAAAGAAGGTGCAAAACCGTTTTCTTCCAAAACCTCGATGGTGTGTTTGCCGATATCAGGTTCGGCATAATTAGCCATACACCCTGCAAAATATACGATGCTATTCTTCTCCTTCATCGATTATAATGACCTTCTTTGTTTTTTCGATTTTCAAACCATTTTTTAAATGTCAGGTTCTGAAACTCAGGCATTTTCCGTTTACTGCTGACACCGGTAAACGTTTCACCTAAATTGCGCACCAATGCATTTTTTGACAAAGTGTTTGCAAGAAAAGGGGTTTTGCTGCTCCATTTTGCAATGTTTTCAAAATTTGAAAGCAGACTGTGCATGAGCGGTAATTTACCATTTTTCATGGCATCAGCCCTGGCATTAAGGATCAAGCCGGGTATATCAATATCAAGGGGACAATTCATCCGGCAGGTCTTGCATTGAAGGCAGAGATCTGTCGATGGATTTCTGCCCTGAACATAATGATAAAGATATTCTTTGGGGTTCCATTTTCCGGATGAATGAAAAAAAGTTGAAACCGGGCAATTTATCGTACATGCCCGGCAGCCGATGCAGGTTAAAAGGTCTTTATATTCACTTTTCTGAATTTTAGTTCTGCCATTGTCCAATAAAATCAAATGAACTTCCTGCTCTGTATCTTCAGGAGAAATCTCATACGGCATGTTTCTGATGGATATTCCGGCGTTCGGCTTATAATATAAGTTCTTAGGTCGCGGAAGTCCTTTCCAGCCAAAAGCAGCCATGCATTTTGTCTGGAAAACAGCATCATCTTTATCCCATACAATCTTATCAAGCCCGGCTACCAATATTATCTTCTGTGCCTGCTCATAGACCGTTCCGGTATTCCCCATATGTTGAAAAAGAGAGACATTCCCGTCACTGGCTGAAATAGCAGCTATCCCAATAAGTCCGGTAAAATCCTTGCTTCCATTTTTTGCGACACATTCCTTTCTGGATATATCCGGGTGGGATGCTATCTGAAACGCGTTTAACACCGACTCTATGTCAAGATTTGGCAGCCGCAGATGTTCGTCGAGCTGGTTGTCAAAAGGCTTGAATTCGTCGTAATAGGTTTCAATGATATTAAGATTGTATTTTACAAGCTCGGGTACAATCTCATTGGCAATAACCGCAGATTTATTAATGGCAATTTGCCTGCCCTCATTAATCCTTTTGATCTCAGCAGCAGCCTGGACGGCACTATTGGCAAACATCACTTTTACATCAGTGTGTTTGTTCAAATTTGTCAACAGGGTTTGACCGTGACTATTCAAATGCTCTGTTGACACCCGGCGAATGTTTTTAAGCCTTGCTTTAATATCCGCCAGGCTGAGGAAAGGCGTATGGTCATGTCCTCTGAGTTTATCGGCAATTCGCCTTCGTTTGTTTGTCGAAGACGGTTCCATCAACAGAATATCCATCATTTAATCAATTTACCCTATTGCTGATATTAACCTATATTGAGCGATTATTGATTAGATCCGCATCAATATCCCGGCACATCTCTTCCCCAAAAATCGCTCAACTTAGGATTAAAAAAGCCTGAAACCGCTTTTAAATCCAATATTCCGGGTTTCAGGCTTTCGTTTACGCCGATGCCGCTGCTTTGGCTTTGCTTTTTTTTACAGGAGAAGGACTTTTCTCTTTTTTTTCAGCAACTTGCTCTACGCAAGTACCTGCTTCTGTCTGCCCATCATCCGGTTCAAGTCCAAGCCGATCCGCCACATCCGATATCCCCAACCTTTCCAGTTCCTTCCTGGTTGGCAACAAGGTATCCGGGTCAAGTCCTCTGATCTCGCAGTAACGCTCAACGACCTGATACAATTTTTCAAGATCGACCTCTTCGCCTTTGTAATAACCATCCGGTCTTTTTTTGAGGAGCCGGAAGGGCAGTACATCTTCTTCGATAACCACCCGTCTGCAAAGTTCATGATAGGCCAGTTCCAACATTCTTCTTCTCTGGACTGTTTCCAAAAGACGATCTTCACTGCAATTCAGGCCGGTGCCCGCAGTGATCGCCTGTGCTATTCGATCCGGATTCCACCACGCTCCGCCATGGGGCAGCCGATCACTCTGGTAGTCGCAATGACCGCTGATATCACAGGCGGATATGACATTTTCCTGGTACACAGCAAAATCCGGAAATGTTTCATAGCTTTCCTCGCGCCAGGCATCCGGGTCGCCGGTAACTTTTTTCGCCAGTTTTGAAACCCAGCGTTCCATCTCTTTTTCCGCTTCATCGTAGGTCCAATCATTATGCTCGGCTATTAATTGAAATATGGCATCTTTATCAATCGGTGGATGCATCCATACCTCCTGGCTGGCCGGGACCAAATAGGCCGCCGCTGAACACTTGGGCGGGAGCATTCCGGGATAAGCGTTCATGTTTCGGGTTTGAACGGCAATTTTCTCGGAACCTCTTCCGATGATCTGAGCCGCCGGTATGATGCCGCCTGACAGTATCTTTCCGAACCCTTCATTTTTGGCGACTTTTTCAATAATCGTCATGACAGCTTTTTCGCTCCCCCACTCCATGGGCACACCATCCGTATCCGCTGCCGTGATGGTGCCGTCTTCATACAGCTTCATCAGCCAGCCAGTAATGCCGGACAGGGTCAGTGCATCAATGCCGTACGCGTTGCATAACCGATTTGCTTTCCACCACATTTTGAGGTCATGGCTTTTAACAAAATAGCGATAGCCGGTAAACATTTGGCAACCTACGCCCCCTGCACCTATTCCTGGAACTTCCAAATTATGCTGGCACTGCATAGGGCAAAATGTGCAACCAAGTTGCCCTTTGACATGCTTCTGTAAAAAATTACCGGCTAATTCTTCTTTTTTCATGGGCGGAACCACATAGGAATCATAGTATCCCCAGGTCTGAATATTCCGGTAGGGATAAAATTCACCGATATGCCGGGATTGTCCGTACTTTTGCAGCTCCTTTATCATAAAGCTTTTCGGCCCTGTTGTTTGATGCTGGTACAGTTCATCGAACAGGGCCATAAACTTGTCTACATCGTGAACTTTCAATCCCTTTGTGCCCCTCACTACGATCGCCTTTAAATTTTTCGAACCCATTGTGGCGCCCATCCCGCCTTTGGAAGCGGAGTTATGAATCTCATTGATAATCATGGAGTAGGCGACCAGATTTTCACCGGCCGGGCCGATACAGGCGATCTGGGCATCCGGGTCCTTGATTTCATCCAAAATCCGCTCCTGGGTCTCGTGAATATCCAATCCCCAGAGATGTTTGGCATCTTTAATTTTAATCGTGTCATTTTCTATATGAATATATACCGGAGTTTCCGCTTTTCCGGTGACAATGATATTGTCGTAGCCGGCAAATTTCATCTCCGAGGGGAACTGTCCGCCTATTCCTGCGTTTGCCAGACTTCTATTGGTGTATTGTGGTGATTTCACCACCACGCTGCCTTTATTGCCTAAAAGCGTCCCTGTCAGGGCGCCGTTATTGAAAGTAAGCATGGCTTTTTCATCTAATCCGAGACTTTCCGGGGGTACATGATCGTAAATCAACTTGGTCCCGATTCCCACACCACCAAGATAATCCTTCACATAACTTGACGTTGGTTCGATTTCGATCTTTTGATCTGTTAGATCCACAAACAACATTTTGCCTGCGATGGTCATTTCGGCCTCCTCTCTTCCTGCATTTCCAAGAACTTATCTGATTTTGCCCGGGCAAAAATAAAGCCTGCTTTCTCACCTTGAATATATTGAAGTGCTCCTGAATAGCAGTATTTAACGCACTGAGGCTCTTCCAGACCCTTACAAAGATCACATTTAATCGAAACGCCTTTTTCCGAATTCACCGATATCGCTCCTACCGGACAGGCAATTTCACACATTTTGCAACCCAGACACTTTTCTTCATCCACATATTTTATTCCCTGGTCGTCTTCGACAATGGCTCCGGCCGGACAAACCGCCATGCAATAGGGGTTCTCACATTGAAGACAGTATACGCGCACCTTATA
>JAHECJ010000040.1:1903-9681 GCA_024641805.1 Desulfococcus sp. | reverse complement strand
CGCGCAAAAACCCTTCCCCTGTTCTGCCCCTGGAGTGAAAATATCTCCGGAAACACGTTTCCGGGTTATATGTCAACTATTTCAGTGAATGATGCGGCTGTGCTTTTTAATGCCAATCAAGCAATATTTATCGATGCACGTCCTGAATCCTTATATAATCAGGGGCATATTCGGGGAGCCCTCAATCTGCCCTGGCAGCAGGCGGAAGAAAAATGCTTTGACGTCATTGAAAAAATCCCATCGGATAAACATATCATTACCTATTGCGATGGGGCCACCTGTGACCTGTGTGACAAGTTGGCCGTTTTTCTCTGTGATCTCGGCTTTGAACAGGTCCAGGCACTGGTCAACGGGTGGACTGTCTGGAATCAGAACAGTCTGCCGATTGATTTACCGGAAAATATTGCCGCAAAGACAACTCCATGACGTCCCGACAACGCATCATGACTTCAACGCATCCGGATCCCCCCAAAAAATCCGGGAAACATATTCATCACTCTCATCATAACGTCGGCGACTCGCAAACCAGCGGCCGCCGACTTTTGTTTGCAATTGTATTAAATTTTTTGATTCCTGTGGCACAACTGATCGGGGGATTTTTATCCAACAGCATGGCCCTGATCTCCGATGCCGTTCACAACTTGAGTGATCTTGCCGGGCTTCTGGTTTCATATGTTGCCCTGCATATCGGTAAAAAAGGGGCTTCAAAAAGACTCACCTTCGGCTACCAGCGCGCAGAAATTATCGGGGCACTGGCAAATGTGGCAATTTTGCTTTGCGCGGTTATTTTCATCCTGTATGAAGCCGTCGGAAGACTGGGGCATCCGGAGCCGGTTTCAGCAAAAATCGTGATGGCAATGGCCGGTGCGGGAATTGCCGGCAATGGCCTTTCCGCCATGATGCTATATAAGGATTCAAAGCACAATCTGAATATCCGGGGCGCCTTTCTGCATATGCTGGGCGATTTTTTTACATCACTGGCCGTACTCGTCAACGGCGCCATTTTACTCTGGAAGCCCTGGTACTGGCTGGATTCAATCCTCTGCCTTGTCATTGCGGTCTTTATTCTCAAAAACGGATGGGATGTATTAAAGGAAGCGACTTCAATATTGATGAATGCAACACCCAAAGGCCTTGACCTTTCGGCGGTTCAACGTTATCTTGAATCCCGGCCCGAAATAGAATCAGCCCATTATCTGCATGCGTGGAATGTCGGCAATACGGGAATTGCGTTCAGCTGCCACCTGACCGTAAACGATCAGCTGGTCAGTGAAACTGAAATTTTATCGGAAAAAATGCGGCATCAGCTGTTTCATAAATTCGGCATCGACCACCCGGTTCTTCAGTTTGAAACCGCAAAATGCGGAAACGGGAATATACTTTGCGAGCTGACCCGTCCGGAACAGCAAACACTCCAACCGGTCGGGCAGACTGGACAATCATGAAGAAAATGAACTCCCTGAAAATACATCACCGAATATCCATCATCGTTCGTTTTGCCCTCGGTGCCATATTCATTACCGCCGGCATCCCCAAAATTCTGGATACCGCATCATTTGCCGGCGCCGTGTATAATTATCATTTACTGCCCGATGTCTTCATCAATATATTTGCCATTTGCCTTCCCTGGCTCGAGGTCATTGTCGGCAGTCTGCTGATCCTGGGCATCTGGATGCAGGGAACCGTCATATTATATACCTTATTAATGGTGGCGTTTATTGCCGCCCTTTCGCTCAATATTGCCAGGGGGCTTGATATCAGTTGCGGATGCTTTTCCACGGAGCCGGGCGATATCATAGATATGAGAACGATTTTACGGGATCTCTTTATTCTATCCGCATCGCTGTATCTGGTTTTTGTGGTATTTGTTAAAAAAATTACCAGCGACAATCTTTTTGCTAAAAAATAAAAAATGTATCAAAGGACAATCTACGAAGGGTCCGTTTCATAAAAGAAACGCTTCTCATTGAACGCCGGCTTTAAATCGCTCAGCCAGTTTGCATTTTTATCATATCGGGCAAAAAAAGGTTTGCCCACCCAATCCGGATTTCTTCCCTGCAGAAACCGAAGAACAAAAACTTTTTCCCCCTGTATTTCGCTGATGCCCAGCACCTGTATTTTGCCCGGGCGAGCCGACATGCTCGGTCCTCTGACCGTTCGCGCCAGCCCGCTGACGTTCTGATATGCGCTGCGGAATATATTCCATGCCGTTTCCAGGGGAATTTCAAAATACTGATGTGTACCGGTATCCCGGACGATAAACATATAATACGGGATACATCCTAGTTCTACCTGAGTTTGCCACATCCTGGCCCACACTTCCGGATGATCGTTGATACGCCGTAACAGAGGCGACTGGGTTCTGATTTCAGCACCGGTTTCGCGGATTCTTTTTATCGCATCCTTTGCCGCCCCCGGCCCCAGTTCCCGGGGATGATTAAAATGCGCCATAATGGATAAATGCTTTCCGGACCGGGTGATGTTATTAAACAGGTCCAGCAGTGATTCCGAATCATCGTCGGACAGAAATCGATATGGCCAGTAGCTCAACGCCTTGGAGCCGATCCGGATGGTTTTCAGGTGCCGGATATTGGCTTTCAATATGGGATTGATGTATGCAGCCAGCAATTTCGTACTCATGACCAGGGGATCCCCACCGGTAAAGATCAGGTCGGTGATTTCCGGATGATTCTTAATGTAATTGATCAGCAGGCTGGTTTCGCGCATGGCGAACTTGATGTCATTCATCCCGACGAACTGCGGCCACCGGAAGCAAAACGTGCAATAGGCATGGCAGGTTTGTCCATGACTGGGGAAAAACAAGATGGTTTCCCGGTATTTGTGCTGACTTCCCTTTAATTTTATCCCCTCATACGTTGGAATATTGCGCCCCTGCCCGGCCGGATGGGGATTGAGTTCCCAACGGATCTTCATCGCCGCCTGGTCAATCTCATCGACCCCGGCATTATGCTTCATCAGATTCGCGATCATTTCATATTGATCGGGCTTGAGCATGTCTTTTTGCGGAAAATTAAGAATAAAAATCGGATCATTCGGTACGTTGGCCCAGTCGATCAATTCATTTACAACATAATTATTTGTTTTAAAAGGCAATACCCTTCCAACAACTTCGATGGCCTCGATCTGTTCAGCGGACAATCGGCGAATTTGCGGAATTTCCCGAAAATTTCGAAGCGTAAACGACTTATAATGGGCAAGCGACTTCGGGGTTAAATAATCCTTGGATAATACGGAACTCAGCGGACTTTCGAAAAATGTTTGCATCTCTCTTCTCCTCTTTCTACTTGTTTACCTGCTCCACGCTATCCTCAGCCAACGCGTTAAAAGGACCTCGCCTTAAACGACATCCGCTACAACGAATTAACAAGTAGAATCTAATTAATTTTTTATCTTTTATTTTTAATGCTTAATCATACCAATAAAAATTTTATAAATCAATGAAATAATGAAATAAATTATCTGTAACAATAAAAACAATAAACTCAAATATTTACTAAACGACCTAATCCTTAAACTTATTTATCCACTATTATTTACAGGTGGTTATCATTTACACTAAATTAATATATTGATTTATTTAAATATAATTAATTTAATATAAGCGATAAATTAAATAGTCTTATTAAAAAAATCAACGAATGTATTTAAATTATAAACCTTAATATCTTTATATTGAATTCTACAAATAATTATAGGAAGAAAATTAGTATACCATTCAGGGCATTCCATTGGACGCCACCTTATCAAAACCCATACGAGGAAGCGCTGAGTGCGTTTAATGGCGCCGTTCGGGAAGCCGGATCCTATTCGATCGAGGGGGCATACCAATGAGATCTTATGCAACAGAAACCTGCACCGGAGTTCATTCTCCGCTCCCCGCAAAAATAAGCCAAAACAAGCGGTTTGTGTTCAACGGCAAACTGCCAGCGGCTGAGATTCAGCATAACCATAGAAGTTAAAGATTTTCTGATAACGAAGAGACGATTTCTATCTAATTATTATATTTATTATTTTTTAGTTTTATGGTATTAGGATAAATCTATATTGTCGGACATGCTCATAGCAAACGATTTAAATACCGATTTTGACTGGATGCTGCATATAACCGCCGATGCCATACGAATAAAATATTAGTGCCGGATGGTTTGAAAATAATCCGGCAAGCAACCGAATTGCCTGATAGAGGAGCCTAAACGCATGACAATCTTTGCCGGATACCAGATCGGGCATCTGATATACAAAGGAAATGACGCCGCCATCTACCATGGATTGCGCCTTAAAGACCAGTTGCCGGTGGTGATCAAACAACTGGCCAATCCGCACCCGGCCCCTGAAGAACAGGCCCTTTTCAGACGGGAATATGAAACGATGCGGATGTTCAGTTCTGAGGGGATTGTCAAGGCATACAGCCTGGAAAAGTATCAACTTTCCATGGCAATGATCCTGGAGGATTTTAATGGAAAGTCCATTGAAATGCTGTTGCCGGATCAGCGGTTTGACCCGGCACAATTTTTACAGTTTTCGATCCGGATTTCCGAAGCGCTGGGCCAGATTCATCGGCAAAACATCATTCACAAGAATATCAATCCCGGTAATATTTTATGGAACCCGCAAACCGGCCAGGTCAAAATAACCGATTTTGGCATTTCCACTGAACTCACCCATGTGCATCCGGAATCATTTGACCCTAAAATCATTGAAGGTACGCTGCCTTATATATCCCCCGAACAGACGGGCCGGATGAATCGAAGCCTGGACTTTCATACGGATTTTTATTCCCTGGGCGTGACGTTGTACCAGATGGCGACCCATCATTTGCCATTTGAATCCGAAGATCCCATGACGCTGGTGCATTCTCATATTGCCCGCCTGCCCTTATCCCCGCACGAATCAGACCCCCGGATTCCTGAAATGATTTCGAAAATCATTTTAAAACTCATGGCAAAAACCGCGGAAAACCGATACCAAAGCACCTTTGGGCTCCAGGCGGATTTACAGGAATGCCTGGATCAGCTCAATAAAAAAGGGAGCATCCAAAATTTTAAAATCGGACAAAAAGATATTTCAAGCCGATTCCAAATCCCGCAGAAACTTTACGGCAGAGACGCCGAACTTCAAATGTTAACCCAACTTTTTAACCAGGCCGGTCAGGGGCAAAAAGAAATCGTCCTGGTTGCCGGGGAACCGGGAATCGGGAAATCCGCTTTTGTCAATGAAATCCGGAAAAAGGTCACCGAAAGCCATGCGTATCTGATATATGGAAAATTCGACCCCTATAATCAAAACGTTCCTTTCGCCGCATTACGGCAGGCCTTTCATGAATTAGGCCATCAGATTACGGCTAAAGGCACAGAAAACGCCTCTTTCTGGAAAAAACTGCTGATTCAATCCCTGGGCAATAACGGTCAGGTAATTATTGAGGTTATTCCCGAACTGGAATCCATTATCGGAAAACAGCCCGAAATCCCGAATCTCCCCCCTATGGATGCCCGGAGTCGTTTCAACCGAACCTTTTTAAATTTGTTGCGCGCGTTTTCCGATTCAAAACAATTTCTGGTCGTTCTTATTGATGACCTTCAATGGGCGGACGAAGCATCCGTTGATTTGATCGAATTAATCGCCAGTGATACCGACACAAATTATCTGATGTTTGTCGGGACTTACCGGGACAATGAAATCGATCCATCCCACCCGTTGGCATTAACCATCAACCGCTTTAAAAAATCGGAAACGTCGCTAACCACACTTTTTCTTCAACATCTGAATACATCTCACATCAATCAACTCTTGTCGGAAACATTATCGTGCCTCCCGGACAAAACCCACCCGATGGCGGCGCTGTGTCTTGAAAAAACACACGGCAACCCTTTTTTCCTAAAGCAATTTCTAAAATCGCTTCATGATATCGGAGAAATTTATTTTAACGGCAACAGCGGTCTCTGGCAATGGGATGTGACAAGAATTCAACAGGCAGAGATCACACATAACGTGATTGAATTCATGGCTGCGAGAATCCTTAAATTACCGGAACCCACACAACTTATTTTACAACTGGCCGCCTGCATCGGCACTCAGTTCGACCTGCTCACGCTATCGAAATTGCGCCGGAAATCATTGGAAGAGACTGCCGGCGAATTATGGGCGGCCGTCAAAGACGATATTATTTTTCCAGTAAACGACTCCTTTAAATTTATCCAAATTATCGACCAGGCGAATGCATCCAATGACCCGGCGGCAATCCCCGAACACCTGATTCCCGCATACCGGTTTCACCATGACCGGATTCAGCAGTCCGCCTATGCCCTGGTCCCTGAAACGGACAGGCAAAAAAACCATTTTCGGATCGGAATGCTGTGTTTAGCCCAAACACCCAAAAGCAAACGAGATGAAAAAATTTTTGATATCGTCAATCAGCTGAACCGCGGGACTTATGCCATCAACCATCCGGAAGAAAAAGCCGAGGTGGCGCAACTCAATCTTCAGGCTGCTAAAAAGGCAAAAGCATCATCCGCCTTTCGGCCGGCGCTGGACTATTGTAAGAAAGGAATTGCTCTGCTGCCGGAACAAAAATGGGAGGAACAATATGAGTTAACATTTGATCTTCACCTGGAGGCAGCCGAATCCGCATTTCTATGCACCGATTTTGATGATATGGAAAAACTGGCGGAATCTGCGCTGCGACATTCGGGTTCGCTGCTGGACAGAATAAAAATCCATGACCTCAACATTCAGTATTATTATGCTCGAAATCAGCTGTTGAAAGTCGTCGAAGAAGGATTGAATGTTTTAAAATTTTTAGGGTATCGATTTCCCGAAGACCCGAACACGCTGCAGGTTTTATTAAAATTGCTGAAAACCAAGGCTGCGCTGTTTGGGAAAAAAATCGATGACTTGAATTCCCTCACCGACATGACCGACCCGTACCGCCTGGCAGGGGTCCGCATCATGCTCAGCATGTCTCACGCTGCCTATGGCGCCCGTCCCAAACTAACGCCCATGCTCGGATTTGAAGGACTGATGTTATCTTTAAAGCATGGTGTCGCACCTGGAACCGCGGCAGGTTTTGCAGGCTATGGAATGTTTCTGATCGGTATCTTGAATGATATTAATACTGGACACCGTTTTGGAAAACTCGCCTTATCTTTAAATGATCGTGATTGCGCAAAAAAGTTCAGAGCCCAGACCATGCTTTTGGTGCACAGCATGATCGATCACTGGAAAAAACCCCTTCAAACAACCTTACCCGATTTATTAAACGCTTATCAGATCGGAATGGATCTCGGCGATTTTGAATTCGGAACCCTTTCCGCCTATTTTTACTGCGCGCATTCTTTCTTCAGCGGGCGATCATTGGATACCCTCGCCGGGGAGATGGCCGGCTACAGCAAGACCATCCGGGAGTATAAACAGGATACCCATTTTTATTTCAATGAAATGGCCCGGCAAACGGTATTGAACCTTATGGGCGAGGCTGATGATCCGTGCCGGTTGCGTGGAGATGTGTATCATGAGGAAAAAATGCTGCCGATTCATCATGAGAGCAATGACACATCGGCGCTCCACATGCTGTTTTTCTATAAATTAATGCTTAGTTATCAGTTTGGCAATTACACGGAAGCCATGGCTTGCGCCGACGCTCTCAAAAAGTATCTGGAAGGAATGATCAGCACCGCCTATATTCCTCTATTTCATTTTTATGATGCATTATTGCAACTCGCTATATGCAATGATGCGACTCAAAAAATACGAAACCGAAG
>JAHECJ010000040.1:0-1893 GCA_024641805.1 Desulfococcus sp. | reverse complement strand
CGCCACCTGAAAAAATTAAAAAAATGGGCCGCTCATGCGCCCATGAATATTCTGCATAAATGGACGCTGGTGGAAGCCGAGCGGCTCAGGGTTACCGGAGACGACATAAAGGCGGCCCAACACTATGATCAGGCTGTTTTTCTTGCTAAAAAGCATGAATACCTTCACGAAGAAGCGATGGGCAATGAATTGGCGGCAAAATTCTGGCTGGCGAAGGGCAATTTAGGGCTTGCCGAACGATATATGACAGAAGCCGTCCATTGTTATGCGCTCTGGGGCGCCAAAGCAAAAGTGGATTTCATTTATAAAGGATATCCTCAGTTGGCGCTGCAACAGAAAAAGATTGGCCCCTATGCTCCGGATAACGGGAATGCGGCCGCCTCATTGCATGCTGCGGAATCGCTGGACTTAAGCTCAGCCGTCAAAGCGTCCCAGGCCATCTCCGGTGAAATCTTATTGGACCGGTTAATGAAAAAATTACTAACGGTTGTCATTGAAAACGCAGGGGCGCAGAAGGCGCTGTTACTTTCCGAGTATGACAACCAATGGATCATTGAGGCCGAAGGTGCGGTCTCTAAGGAAGGAGCCATTGCTTTCACTGAATTTAAATCTGCCGGCGCAGCCGATATCCCCCTTTCGATTCTTCAGTATTGCGTAGCGACCCATAAAAATGTGGTCCTTGGCAATGCCGCCCGGGACATCACCTTCAGCCGGGATGCGTATATTGTAAAAAACCAGACGATGTCCCTGCTGTGTACGCCGATTTTTCATCAGGGGAAACTGGCCAATATCCTTTATCTTGAAAACAATCTCATGGCAGACGCCTTTAATCCGAGCCGCCTGGAACTTATTCAATTTCTTTCATCCCAGGCCGCCATCTCTCTTCAAAATGCCAGCCTCTATTACCGGCTTCAGGCCTCGGAAAAAAAATACCGGAACATTTTTGAAAACGCGGTGGAGGGAATCTTCCAGCTGTCTGAGGACGGACGGTTTATCAGTGCCAATCAGAAACTGGCGGACATTCTCGGTTATGATTCTCCGGAGGCGCTGATGGCATCAGAAGAAAACATGAAATATCAATTCTTTGCAGATCCTGCCGCCCGGGAGCAATTCGTCGACGAATTCAGGGAAAAAGGCCAGGTCATTGGATGTGAGATCTCCGGCATCCGTAAAGACATGCGTGAAATCTGGGGATCGTTATCCATTCGCGCTGTCCATGATTCAAACAGGAGAATCCTCTATTACGAAGGGTCTGTCACGGATATCACGGATCAAAAAAACCGTAAAAAAGCCGAGCAGGAAATGGAATCCATAAAAGCGTCGGCCAAAGCCAAAAGTGAGTTCCTGGCCAACATGAGCCATGAAATCCGAACGCCGATCAATACGATTATGGGCATGACAGGATTGACCCTGGAGACCGAACTTTCGGCCAAACAAAAAGAGTATCTGCAGTATATCCAATCCGCATCCGGTTCCCTTTTAAATATCGTTGACGACATTTTAAACTTTTCCAAAATTGAAGCCGGAAAGCTTGAAATAGACATCGTCGAATTCCGTATGACCGATATCATCAATAAATTATCCCATATGTTTTCAAACACGCCGGCGGGAAAAGAGATTGAGCTGAAATTTTCGATGGCACCCGATATCCCGGATACACTTATCGGCGATCCGCTAAGAATCGGCCAGGTATTGATCAATCTGGTCAGCAACGCGATTAAGTTCACCGAAAACGGAGAAATACGGCTTCACATGGAATCCGTGGAACGGACCCGAGACTCGGTAACCTTGAGATGTTTTGTCAAAGACTCCGGCATCGGTGTTGCGGCGGACAAGATGGACCGGATTTTTGATCCGTTTACCCAGGCGGACGGCTCCATCACGAGAAAATAC
>JAHECJ010000583.1 GCA_024641805.1 Desulfococcus sp. | reverse complement strand
TAAGGGATCGGAAGTTGGGACAATAAGTGCGGACACACGGGTCCGCCCCTACGGCTGTTAGTGCAATTGTAGGTGCAGATCCATGTGTCTGCACAATTTAATAAGGTCCGGATTAGTAACCATTTTTTTTAAATGGTGCATTCATTTCATCAACTGCCGCTTTAAATCCCTTTTCATCACGGGTTTCGTAAAAATTAAATTCCCTGGGCCTGGACCCGGGTCGCTGGAGTACTGAAAATACCCGCATGTCTGAGGCAAAGCGAAATCCGGCGGAAAGTCCCCTGGATTCATATGCCGCATGAAACGCTTCCCGGTTGTTTCTTAAAGCATCAACAGGACTGGTCAGCAATACCTGGACCATTTTTTCCACTTCTTCTTCAATTTTTTCTGCCGAAACCACTTTGGTAATCATACCGATGCGTTCCGCTTCTTTTGCATCCATATGTCGCCCTGTCAGCACCATTTCTTTGGCTCTCTTCATCCCAATAACATAATACCATAGGGGAAGATCCGTACACATGCCCATACGAACGGACGGATCGCCAAACTGGGCGTCTTCGGTGGCATAGGCAAAATCACATGCCAGCACCAGAGAACAACCGGCTTCCAGGCAACTTCCCTGCACTTGGGCAATGGTGGGTTTGGAAAACCTGGCCAGATTTTCAATTCTCTCCTGCCGTTTTGCCTGCCGTGAATAGACGTCATGCATCATGGGCTTTTGCCGCCAGTCAAATGCCGGATCAGAGGTACTATCTCCGCTGTAATCATATCCTGAACAAAAAGACTTCCCGGCCCCTTTGACGATGACCACAGCCACACCTTTGTCGTCTTCAGCTTCACTTAATGCCGCATCAAAATCCATCAACAAGGGTTCATTCAATGCATTATGTTTTTCGGGGCGATTCAGCGTTATAACTGCTGCTTTTCCTTTTTTTTCATACAGAATGTATTCTAAATCCATTTTTCCTCCTTTATGGACCATTATCTTTTTCTCTGTCTTTCGCGAATGGCCGCAGAGGCCCCTTTTTCATGACGGGTTTTAAAAATATTAAACTCCCCTGCCCGGACCCTTTGGTGGGTCCCCATGGCATGCGCAATATGGGTATTCCGCCAGGCCGCTTCCAACCCATCAAAATCCATCATGGCGTTCAAACATTTTTTGTTTAAATTACAGCTGTCTTCAGGCATCAGGGCAATTGCTTTGGCAAGTGTTTCCACTTCCTCTTCAAGCTTTTCCAGAGGAACGGCCCTGTTGACAATCCCCCATTTTTCCGCAATTTTGCCATCCATTTTCACACCCAGGTGACGCGGGCCGAATGTCGTGGCCCATGTATCCGCCGGCAGGTAGCTGGCAATGGTGACAATGGTATCCCCTTTGGGTTTGAACTGGGAATTTTCCGCAGCGATGGTAATATCGCAACAGAGCTGAAAATTATTGCCGCCGTAAATGCAATACCCGTGAACCTGGGCAATTGTGGGTTTAGCGAAATTAAACACATACTGGTAGAATTCTCTTTTCAACCACTCATCCCGCTCAATCAATAGTTTTGCCGGAGGCCGTTTGCCGGCGTATTCCGGTCCCAGCTCAATATCCATTCCGATCGCCGGAATATCATGCCCCGAGCTGAAGGATCTTCCCGCACCTTTGATGATAACCACCTTTACTTCTCTGTCTTCACCGGCAACTTCCAAAGCCGCGACAATTTCCCGCATCATGGGGCGCCCTAAAGGATTATGCTTTTCCGGCCGGTTCATGATAATCCGGGCGATTTCTCCCTCTTTTTCATAGATTATTTGCTCATAACTCATTTTATAATCCTCTTTTATTCTACACCTTATATTGATAGCATTTAGTCTTCTAAACTATAACAGATACCAGATAACGGATAACCGATAACGGATTTTCCCTTAATAGCCGTATTTCATGTACCGTGCGTTCATTTCATCCAATGCCGCCTCTAACCCTTTTTTATCCCGCGTTTCCAAAAAATTAAATTCACCCTCACGGGTTCCAGGTCGCTGCAGCAGGCCGAATACTCTCCGGTCGCAGGATAACCGCCATCCTTGTGCCAATCCTCTGGCATCCTGGCCCATCTGAAATCCTTCCCGGTTATTGCTCAAGCCGTCAAACGGTGTCAGGGATACGGTCAACGCCATTTCATCTACTTCCATCTCCAATGTGTCTGCCGGTAAAGCTTTGGTGATGATACCGATACGTTCTGCTTCCCTGCCGTCAATTATTTTGCCTGTAAGGAGCATCTCTTTGGCGTACCTTAAAGGAATCATATGGTACCAGAATGGATTGTCCGTGGTTAGTCCCATTCGTACGGAAGGATCACCAAACCGTGCATTTTCATCGGCAAACGAAATGTCGCAGGCCATGACCAATGAACACCCCATTTCCAGGCAATGCCCTTGAACTTGTGCAATCGTTGATTTTGAAAATCTTGCCAAATTAAAGATACTCTTTTGTCGACGCCTCTGTCGCTTAAACAGGTCCGTTACATCCGTATCTGTTCTGAAGTCAAAATCCGTTTCTGAGGTACCTTTTCCACTGACATCATATCCTGAACAAAAGTCCTTGCCCTTCCCTTTAATGACAAGTGCGGTGATATTGGAATCGTTCTCAG
>JAHECJ010000582.1 GCA_024641805.1 Desulfococcus sp. | reverse complement strand
AGCAGCTTTCATATCGCCGGAATGGTTCGGGTCGGAATCAGAATACCCCCCCATCACAGATACAGGCACCATTGCATACTGCAGATGGATCTGCTGATGCGACGCATGCAGACGATAATGACTGGGGGCATAGTCAAACCCAAAATTCCACCCCCATAGGGTTCGGTTAAACGATACGTGATCCCGTTTGGAAGGAGCGTCCAGTGCTTCGGCAATCTGCATCCGCAGACTTTCGAGCTCTTCCTCTCCCATGCACCGCCTTTCACATTCAATGGATATCCCAAGGGACTGGGCCATCCGGACATAGGTCCGTTGATAATAAAGATGGCGCAATGCAGTCATATCGGTTTCCGACAAGTCGTTGACCCTGTATCGCACGGCATCGTCAGCCATGTTTGCCGCATAATGCCCCCAGGGAATATAACTGTTTCTTCGGAGATATTCAAAAACATGCGTTTTCCCGCCGGTGCCAATATCGCTCCACTCCCCTACGATTTCGCTCCCTCCCTGAACCCCTGGTTTTAAAACCATCACCCGTTTGTAAACATCCGGAAGATAATTATTATTGGCAATCACTTCATACAGAATCTTATCTTTGATTACCGGGCGGGATTGACCATTCTTATTTTTCTGATATCGCAGTCCCGAAGGATGCGGGGAGTTTTGATCAAAAAAAAATTCACATGAAATGCCGGAAAGGCAAATCAGATCATCCGGGTCGGTTGAGGTCTCGGCGATTGCCAGCTGCAGCGGTTTCGGCAACGTCTGAAATATCACTTTCTTTTTTGCCGGTGTTAACTGATTCTTACCAAACCATTTCCGGATGGACGCGGTAAAGGAGACCTCCGGTGGTTCGGGGAGCATGATAGAAGACGGGTTCCGCGCTTTTTCTTCCGCCCAGCTCTTGCTTATGTATGTCACTCCGCGGAAAGGAAACGGATTGGAAATTTCATAAATAATGTCCGCGTTCGGCTCTTCCACCGCGCCTGGCGGGAAGTTAGACTGATTCTCAAAAGGGGTGTTATCGTTAAAAAAACCCAACGGGCCGACATAATTGTTTTCCCGCATATTGACGACATGGAATCCAGGTTTATGAATGCCGTATGTAAATTTTCCAGATGGCACGACACAAGTTCTCAGATGCATACAAATCCTTAGGGGAAACAAAATCAAAAGCTGAAATTGACTAACGGCAGGAAAAAAATTTTTTCCTGCCAGATAATATTCACCAGCCCGATCTGCACTCCGGACAAAGTTTCGCAGACATTCACCAGTCCTAGCTGAAACCCGCTCATATTTTTTGCATAATTATAAAGCATGGCCACTTGAGCCCCGCGGGCTGATTCAGCGGAATAATTAAAACCAAACATGGCCAACTGAAGGCCGCTTAGTTTATCTGCCAGGTTATACCCAGCCAGCAATACAAACTGACCGCCGTCTACACTCGCAGCACCATTGCCGAGAATGCCGCAATGAACCTGAAGGCCTTTTACACGATCGGAAAGGTTCATTAATCCGGCAACCTGCAGCCCTGATACGGAATTCTGAGCCGTATTCATTAGTCCCAGCTGTCCGCCGCTGAGGCTGCCCGTATAGTTCATAACACCCGCAGATGCCCCGCGACACTCTTCGGACAAGTTAATCAGTCCGATCTGGCCACCCTTTTGACTCTGAATCACCGTATTCATCCCGCCCATATCAAGTCCGGTCACATTTTGATTCCGCCCGTAAACCAGATTCAATCGGATGCCGTAGACATTATAATTCTCTGGAAACAACTGAACCGGTTCCCAGACTGAGAACTGGAGCGGGGTCCACGACCATGAGTAGGCTTGGGCAGGCAGCAGAATCATCAGGAATAAAGCATAAAGCAACAATCTCTTTTTCATTTTCCAGTACTTTCTTTCGAGGTTGAAATGTATTTTCGGAGATTATGACAAATGTTTTTTTTATCTTTAGCAATTTATTTATTTTAATACAACTGTCACCTGCCGGATGAACCAATCAGTGTATTTTATTTCATCTCAGTTTATTAATCTAAAACACAATAAATTTCCAATAAAGACAAAATATGATTGGTTTTGATCAATATGATATATGGTATCTTGTAATTACATTCAAAAGGACTTGATGATTGAACATAACTCACTTTCATGATATTTTCCCCATCTGAATAGACTTGCCAAACATAGAAGGGATTCCAATGTACCGAACAAAAACCATCATACTCGCAGTAATTGGTTTTTTATCAATCGCCTGCAGCACCGTACCGATTACCGGCCGTCAGCAATTGAATCTTCTGCCTCAGCAGTCAATGCTTTCTATGAGCCTTCAGCAATACGACCAGTTTTTAAAAGAAAACCACCTCAGCAAGAACCAGGCCCAGACACAGATGGTGAAACGGGTGGGGCTTCGAATTCAAAAAGCGGTTGAGCAGTATTTTGCGCAGAACAACATGAGCGATGAACTGTCAAATTATGCCTGGGAATTTAACCTGGTTGAAAGTGATGAAATCAATGCATGGTGCATGCCCGGCGGGAAAGTAGTCGTCTACACCGGCATCCTGCCACTGACACAGGATGAAACCGGACTCGCGGTCGTCTTGGGCCACGAAATTGCCCATGCCGTTGC
>JAHECJ010000581.1 GCA_024641805.1 Desulfococcus sp. | reverse complement strand
GAACTGACATAAGGGTCGCCGGAAAGTATTTTGTTCGGCAGCTCCGGGTCGACTGCCATCGCGCGTGCCAGGCCGACCAGGTCGATCTGCTTGTCAGCCAAGGCTTCAGCCATGCCTTCCGACGTCCGAAACCCGCCGGTGATCATGAGCGGCGTCTGGATGCGGGTGCGGATTCTATCAGCATAGGAAAGAAAATATGCCTCGGATTCATGGACTTTCCCGTGGCCGGTCCGTCCGGTCATGGCCGGTCTTTCATAAGTACCGCCGGAGACTTCGATCAGGTCAATCCCCTCATCGGCCAGGGCCGATGCCACTGCAACCGACTCATCTTCGGAAAACCCCCCGTTCATAAAATCAGATGAATTTAATTTCACCCCCACCGGAAATTTTTTCCCCACGGCTTTCCGGATGGCCCGGTAAATTTCCAGGACGAACCGCATGCGGTTTTCAGTGGATCCACCCCAGCTGTCAGCGCGCTGGTTGTGGTTGGGAGAAAGGAACTGGCTGACCAGATAGCCGTGGGCCGCATGAATTTGCACGCCGGTGAAACCCGATTTTTTGGAAATTGCCGCCGCATTGGCAAAGCGTTTGATCAGGTCGGTGATTTCATTTTCCGTCAGTTCCCTGGGCGGATTGAAGAATTTCTGCAAAGCCCCGGAAAAGGCAATGGCAGAAGGCGCGACGGGTTGCTCGGACAATGTGTTGGGGCTCTGCTTCCCGGGATGGTTGAGCTGCGCCCACAGGTGCGTATTGTTTTGCGTTCCGGATGCGGCCCATGATCTCAGTTCCGCCATGATGCTTTCATCTTCGACCACAACATTCCGGGGTTCGCCCAGGGCGCGTGAATCCACCATGATATTGCCGGTGATGCACAATCCGATGCCGCCGTTTGCCCATTTGCCGTAAAGATTTGTGAGCAGGGGCGTAGGGGCGTGATGCACGCTGGCCAGGTTCTCGCTCATGGCCGACTTGCACAGGCGGTTTTTGATCCGGGCGCCGCAGGGAAGCGTCAACGGTTTTTTTAAAATATCGCTGCTGGATTTTGACATTTCAAATCTCCTGTAATTGTCTGAATGCAGTGGAATATAGATTGTTTATAATTATTTCATAAAAAATGAATTTCCGCAATACGAGAGAAAAATACAGGAAACGGAACAATCCGGGGCTGTCGTTTTCCAGGGCGATCAGCGGCGCCCTGATTCCATATATTGTTTCATATGCTTATGTTAAAAGATACTTGACTGGGATGAGCAAGTGTCTTAGGTTTTGCTTTGTCTTAAATTCATATAAGGAGAGAGAGAAATAATGGCTTTTACAATTGCATTGGCGGGCAAAGGCGGCGTTGGAAAAACAACGATCGCCGGCATGCTGATAAAGTATATGATTAAAAATGGGAAAACGCCGATTTTAGCCGTGGATGCAGATTCAAATTACAATTTAAATGAAGTGCTGGGGCTGAAAGTTACGGATACCCTTGGCAATGCCCGGGAGGACATGAAAAAGGGTGATGTGCCCGGCGGTATGACAAAGGATATTTTTATTTCCATGCGTCTGGAAGAAGCGGTGATCGAAAGCGGGGACTATGACTTGATTGTAATGGGGCAGCCGGAGGGGACCGGGTGCTACTGCGCTGCCAACACCCTGCTCCTGAACTGCCTGGAGCGGCTTTCCGATAATTATCCGTATATCGTCATGGATAATGAAGCGGGAATGGAACATATCAGCCGGCTGACCACCAAAAATGTGGATGTACTGATTATCGTCGGCGATGCCTCCCGACGAGGACTCCAGGCTGCTTTTCGCATCAACCGGCTGGCTGCGGAATTACATATCGGGGTCGTGAAAAGCTATCTGATTTTGAATCAGGTCAAAAATTCCGTGCCGGATGAAATCATGGCGCTGATTAAGGAAAACGGTCTCGCATTTGCCGGTATGGTTCCCGAAGATGATGTGGTATATGATTATGATTCTAACGGGAAACCCACCGTTGAGCTGCCGGAAGATAATCCCGCGCTCCAGGCAGCATTTGGAATTTTTGACAGGATTTTGAATTAAGGGAAATGACGGATCTCAAAGCAGACGGGCGGTCCCCTTATAGTCAACTGTTTATTTATTATTTTCAGGGCAGATTGTTGTCAAAAGCTGAGTCGTTCGGAAACGGCTTTATCGGCAACTGGGAAGAAGGGGATTCTTCGTTTCTCTTTTTTTCAGAACCAGCCGATGATCGGATTAATCAGTTACTCGCTGTGCAGCCGCAGTTGACCCTCGAAGACCGTTTCTGCATGTCCTATGATGAGTGGCATGGAGAACCCGTGAACCCGTTTCGGGCCGGCCGGTTTTTAATTATGCCTCCCTGGCGGCTGGTTGAGGCTTCGGCAGACGAAATTCCGATTATTTTAGATCCGGGTGTCGTGTTCGGGGCCGGCACGCACCCCACCACCCGGGATTGCCTTGAAGCTATCAAAAATTTGTGCGATAATGAAGCCGTCAGTTCGTCTCTGGATCTTGGGACGGGAACGGGTCTGCTGGCGCTTGCCGCCGCCCGGCTCGGCTGCCGGCAAAATGTGGCGGTCGACAATAATTTTCTTGCCGCCAAAACGGCCCGGGAAAATGTGGCACTGAATAATCTCGATGACCGTGT
>JAHECJ010000580.1 GCA_024641805.1 Desulfococcus sp. | reverse complement strand
CCAGCGTGATTGTCGGTGCGGTCCTGATCCCCGGCACCAAAGCGCCCAAGCTGATCACCCGGGAAATGCTCGGCGCCATGCAGAAAGGGACCGTCATGGTGGATGTGGCCATTGACCAGGGCGGATGTTTTGAAACGTCCCGGCCGACTACCCATTCCAATCCTATCTACGAGGTCGACGGCATTGTGCATTATTGTGTGGCCAACATGCCCGGCGCGGTGCCGCGTACGTCGACCATGGCGCTGACCAATGCGACCCTGCCGTATGCCCTTGAAATCGCCAATCTGGGCTGGAAATCCTCCATGAGGCGGAATCCGGAAATCCGCCGCGGAGCCAATGTGGTGAACGGCCATGTCACCCATCAGGGGGTTGCGGACGCCTTTGGATTGCCATACACACGGATTGATACCCTTCTTTGACGGACAAAACCATCGCATTGACCCCTGCGTCATTTTAATCTATGATAGCCTCATTGATATTTGCCTGAAAATAGATCCTGAAGCAGGCAGGTATCAAGTCAGCATTCACACAACCTGTTGGACACTCTTCCACGGGAGAAAATTCTCATGAACCCCTATGCGTATCGGACCGTCGGGTATGCCATCAAGGCCCTGTCCAACCTGACACGCGCCAACATCCGGACTTATGGTGAAGAAGATATTCCCAAAGGCGCGGTGATCTTTGCGGTCAATCATTTCACCCGCATGGAAACATTCTTTATTCCGTATTACATTAACCGGCTGACGCGAATGACCATCTGGGCGCTGGCCGATCATTCCCTTTTTGGCGGTGGTTTGGGAAATCTGCTCAATCGCCTGGGTGCGGTTTCAACGAAAAATCCCCACCGGGACCAGCTGATGGTGAAAAGCCTGCTGACCGGAGAGGCGTCATGGGTTATTTTCCCTGAAGGCCTGATGGTCAAGAGTAAGAAGATATTTGAAAAAAAAGGGGAGAAAAAAGGGGAGTTCATGATTGTGTCCCCGGAGGGCACTCATTCCCCTCATACCGGGACAGCAACCCTTGCCCTGAGGACAGAATTTTACCGGGAGCGGCTTCGGAAAATGCTCGATAAATCGCCGGAAGAAGCTGCGCGAATTATGGCGCTTTTCCAGATCCAGCAAATTGAGCCGGTGCTTGATCGTGAAACGTTTATTGTTCCGGTCAACCTGACCTATTATCCCATCCGGGCGAAGGAAAATATGCTCAGCCGCATGGCGGAGCTTTTTGTCGGCGATCTTTCCGGAAGGCTGCTGGAAGAAATCATGACCGAGGGCACCATGCTGTTGTCCGGCGTGGATGTGGATATGCGGTTCGGCAAACCCATTCGGGTGTCTCCCTACCTGAAAAGCACGGCCATCCAGGAGGATATTGCTTCACCCTCCCCGATTAATTTTGATGACACCATCCCTTCGATCAACATGATGCGAAAGACCGCCCACAGAATCATGGAACGGTATATGTCGGCGATTTATCATTTGACCACCGTGAACCATGATCATATTTTTGCCTCGCTGCTGAAATATGTACCTCAACAAAAAATCAATGAACAGGAATTCCGGCAGCGGGCGTTTCTGGCAACCACCGTGTGCCTGGAATGCATGAACTTTTTCCGGCATGATTCGCTGGAGCGCAACCAGATCAGCCTTCTGACGGATGACCGGTATAATAAACTGAATAATTTTATTAAACTGGCCATGGAAAAAGGCGTGATCCGCAAAGAAAACAATTCGTTCATTATTGATTCGGACTTTTGCGAGGCATCGGATTTTCACCGTGTGCGCGTGGACAATCCCGTGGTGGTAAGCGCCAATGAGATTGAGCCGTTAGCGGGACTTCAGGAAAAACTTAAAGATCTGGCCCTGGAACCCGGTCTCAGGATAAAATACAAAATCGGGGAATATCTGATCAAAAAGGCCCGGTTTGATTTTGAAAAAGATTATGCGAGATTCGCCATTGAAGGAGAATCCAAACCCAGGGACGTGGGGTCTCCGTTTTTTATCCGGGGCAGAGAAAAGGATCTTGGTGTCTTATTGATTCATGGATATATGGCGGCGCCCCTGGAGGTCCGGTCCCTGGCGGAATACATTGGTGAGCAGGGATACCGGGTGTATACGCCCCGGTTAAAGGGGCACGGGACATCTCCGGAGGATCTGTCCATAAGCAAATACATGGAGTGGGTGGAGTCGGTTGAAGAAGGGTTCGTGATCATGGAGGGGGTCTGCCGGAAAGTGGTGGTCGGCGGTTTTTCAACCGGGGCCGGACTGGCGCTGGATCTCGCGTCCCGCGTCAAAAACCTGGCCGGTGTTTTTGCCATATCCCCGCCGCTCAAACTTCAGGATTTTTCGGCGCGGTTTGTCCCGGCAGTGAACCTCTGGAACAAGTTGATGGGGAAGTTCAATGTGGGATCTGCCAAAAAGGAATTTGTTGATAATCATCCGGAAAATCCGCATATTAATTATGTCCGGAATCCAATATCCGGAATCATTGAACTGGACCGGCTGATGGACCAGGTCGAACCAAAGCTGCCTGCGATCCAAAAGCCGGCGCTGATTGTTCAGTCTTATGGTGATCCGGTTGTCAATCCCGACGGGTCGCTTAAAATCTTTAAAAAACTGGGAGCAAAGGATAAAGAGTACCTGATGG
>JAHECJ010000579.1 GCA_024641805.1 Desulfococcus sp. | reverse complement strand
AAGCTGGGCATGAATCATGGGGCCGAAACGGGAGTCCGAAGTGTACCATTGGCCGCATTTTTTGTCCGGGAAGCCAATGGCATGAACCGGACAGAATTCGACGCAGACCTTG
This sequence comes from Desulfococcus sp., assembly GCA_024641805.1. GTDB lineage: Bacteria > Desulfobacterota > Desulfobacteria > Desulfobacterales > Desulfosalsimonadaceae > SURF-3. The sequence goes on along the minus strand of JAHECJ010000579.1, from coordinate 2,531 downwards.
CAGCCTTCGCATTTGAAAGGATTAATGGAAAAAACAGAATCATGTTCAGTGACCGCTCCATATTGACACATTTCCAGGCATTTACCGCACGCCTCGCATTGCTCGGCGATGATAACGGCTTCATGGCCGGAAACAAAATCCACGCTTTTTGTATGCTCCGGTTTTAATATCAAATGCATGTCCGGTGCGTCCACATCCAGATCACAGATGACATGATTGGAGGCCAGATGTGCGAACGCCGCAGCAAGTGACGTTTTTCCGGTGCCGCCTTTTCCGCTGATAATCAGTATTTCATGCACGGCACACCTCCCCGGAGTTCTGTTTTATTTTCTCCGCAAGGGAAATGAAAATATCCTTCATCTGATCCGATGATTCCGAGATGATGCATCCTTTGGCATACGCCTCCGCGATCCCGCGGTCATACGGAATTTCAGCTAAAATTTTCAGTTTTTCTGATCTGCAATAGTCATAAACGTCGGAATTTCCCAGTCCGGCCCGGTTGATCACCACGCCCATGGGTTTGCCCATCGGGGCAAATGCCCGATGGGCCAGTTTCATGTCATAAAAACCAAACGGCGTCGGTTCCGTCACCAGAAGGATGATATCGCTGTCCATTACCGCGTTGACCGCCGGACAGGAAACCCCTGGCGGTGCGTCAATGATCACATCTTTTGGGATCACATCCTTTGGGGATGTGTCCAGCATTTCCCAAAGTTTTCCTTTCACCGCCCGCATCAGGGGCGGACTCATGGCTTCGCCGATTCTGAGACGTCCCATGAGAAATTCATTCTTTCCGATTTGGCCCCAGGAAATTTCACCCAGCTCTCTGAAATCCGGTGTCAATGCACCTTCCGGACAGATAGCAATACATCCGCCGCATCCATGACACATCTCCGGAAACGTCATCAACACCTCACCCAGCAGGGTGATGGCCTTGAACTGACAAATTTCACCGCATTTACCGCATTTGCTGCACAGGGATTCGTCAATCCCCGGAATTTCCATTTTTGCGGTGCGCTTTCCCGTAAACGCAGGGCTTAAAAATAGATGAAGGTTGGGTTCTTCAACATCCAGATCCACTGCAATAACCGGTGATTTCCAGACCGAGACCAAAGAGGAAGATACGGTGGTTTTTCCGGTTCCCCCTTTGCCGCTGGCAACTGCTATTTTCATCTTCCATGCCCCGTTCGGTTGGGGGCAGCGGCAAAATCGACGTCTCCGGCTTTAAATTTTTCCACAGCCTGGCGCACGGTCATGGTTTCCAGGTTCTGGCCGATTTTAATGCCCGCACCTGCTAAACCCTTAAATGCCTTGGGCCCCACGAATCCGGTCAGGAGCACTTTGGCGCCGGATCTGGCAACGTTTTCCGCTGCCTGGATACCGGCCCCCTGGGCCATGACCTGGGACGTCCCGTTATCGATGTATTCAAATTCCATGGTATCCGGATCGACAATGAGAAATCCGGCCGCCCGGCCGAACCGGGGATCTATCTGGGAATCCAGGCTCGGTTCCTCACAGCTAACGGCGATTTTGTCCATGCCACACTCCTTTGGTGGATCGTTAATATGCTGACTTTTTGATCAACATGTTGTATTTTATTATATATTCATTTCCGCCCAGGGCAGGAGGGTGAAATAAAAGCAATTTATGAGTATATGCTCAAACGAAAATTAAGGGTTCAACAGCGGATTGTCAAATAATTTTTTTAAGAATATGCACATTAATTATATCGGGCAGGTGATGGGCCTGTACGAAACATGAAAAAACAGGATAACATCCATATCGTCCAGTATCCGGTAGTCAAATGCCGCCGGGCATGATATATTATCATGAAATTTTTAGTTAAAACGACACTGATTGTTTAAGAAACCGCAATATGTTTAGAGACGTGGGTGAACACGATGACCGTATGGATCATATCCGTAATACTGATAGTTTCGCTGCTGCTTCTGGTTACGGAAAGAATACCGGTGGATTTGACGGCCATTGGTATTATGGTGGCGCTGGTTCTATTTGGAATCCTTACTCCCAAGGAGGCGGTCATGGGGCTGGCGCATCCGGCAGTGGTTACCGTCGCCGCCATGTTTGTGATCAGCAAAGGGATGATGCGCACAGGAGCGGTGGAGTTTATCGGCCGGCATGTGATCGGGTTTTCCAAGGGGAACCGGTATCTGGCGCTCCTGATTATCCTGCTGACCGTGGGGGCGGCTTCGTCGGTTATCAATAACACGCCGGTGGTAATTCTTTTTATTCCCGTGGTGATGGCCATGTGCTGTGAATTCGGTCTCAGTCCCTCACAATTTCTGATACCCATATCCTATGCCTCCATCCTTGCCGGCACCTGCACCTTAATCGGCACATCAACCAATATTATTATCAGTGATCTGAGCGCCGTTTCCGGCTATGGCGCCATCTCGATGTTCGAGCTTGGAATCATGGGTCTTCCGATTGCCATCCTTGGGATTGCGTTTATAATGCTGGTATCGCCGAAATTGATGCCGTCATTGCGGAATCCCACATGCCAGCTGAAG
>JAHECJ010000578.1 GCA_024641805.1 Desulfococcus sp. | reverse complement strand
CGCCGGGGCGATGAGATAATATGCCGCGACCGCGTATTCCGTGTGGGGCAGGGAGATTTCCACCAGTTCCGCGCCCGCGGTTTTAAATAAATCCATCGCGTTTTGCACGGCGGACAGTACATCCGGCGACACCCCGTTTGACGTATGGTATTCTTTGGGAATCCCGATTTTCAGTCCCTTAACGCCACCGGACAAAGCGGCGCGGTAATCCGGGACAGGTTTATCGATGGACGTGGAGTCTTTGGGGTCATAACCGGAAATGACCTGCAGCAGGATGGCGGCATCAATGACATCTTTTGCCAGCGGGCCGATCTGATCCAGGGAAGAGGCAAACGCGACCAGCCCGAACCGTGACACCCGGCCATATGTCGGTTTGAGTCCGACCACACCGCAGTGGGATGCCGGCTGACGAATGGATCCGCCGGTATCTGAACCCAGCGACCCCAGGCACATATCCGCGGCAACAGACGCGGCCGATCCGCCGCTGGAGCCGCCCGGCACACGGGACAGGTTCCACGGGTTTTTCGTGACTTTAAAAACCGAATTTTCGGTGGATGATCCCATGGCAAATTCGTCCATGTTGACTTTGCCGACCATCACCGCTCCGGCGGCGTTTAATTTCTCCATGACCGTGGCATCATAGGGGGGAATGAAATTTTGGAGGATTTTCGATGCGCAGGTCGTTGCGATTCCCTTGGTGCAGATCAGGTCTTTAACGGCAAGGGGAATGCCGGTCAGCGGTTTCATGCTGTTTTCTGAAATGGTTTTGTCCGCAGCTTCCGCCCGGGCAAGGGCAATGTCTTTTGTGATCGTGATATAAGCGTCAACAGCCGGTTCGACATCCTCGATCCGCTCCAGGACGGCCCTTGTCAGTTCTGTTGCGGAAACGGCTTTATTTTTTAGAAGATCCTGTGCTTCGTGGATGGTCAGTTCATGCAGGTTAATCAATTTTTTTGCTCCTATTCAATCACTTTGGGGACAATAAAATATCCGTCATCTTCTTCCGGTGCATTGGAAACAGCCGATTCCCGGTCCAGATGACCGGATGCCCGGTCCTCGCGAAACGCATTGGACTTGTCCACAGCGTGAAATGTCGGGGGAACATCTTTCGTATCCAGTCGATCCAGTGTTTCCACATATTCGAGAATGTCTCCCAACTGGTCGGCAAATGTGTCAATCAGCGATTCATCAATATTTAAGCGTGCCAGGGTTGCGACATGGAGCACTTCGTCTTTGGTCAGTTTCATGGATTTTCCTTATTAACGAAAATTTTTTACGACGCCATTAATTCATCGATATGATTAATGAATCAACTCCAGCGGCTTTTAAGCGGTCCTGGTCCTTGTCCGCCAGTGCCCGGTCCGGATAGGGTCCGATTCTCACCCGGTGCCATGTGGCGCCGTTCACCTCCGAGCTCTGGCAGAATGCCGGGTATCCCTTTTCCTTGAATTTATTCATCAACTGCCGGGCCTTTTCCGGGTCTTTCAAGGATGCCACCTGAATGGCGAATCCCTGGCCCGCCGGTTCGGATTCAGTGGCTTTTGGAACCGCCTTTTCCGCTGCCGGGGCGGTTTTTTCCTGTGCAACGGGTTCGGGAGCTGCCACAGGTTCGGAAACTTCCAAAGGAACCGGCCGGATTTCCGGTTTCAGCGCAGCGACGGGTTCGGATGGGACAGTTTCTTCGGTTTTGGCAGCCTGTTTTTCCGGTTCAGGGGCGGCCGGCTTTTTTTCCGGCTCCGGCGAGGTTTTGGCCGGCGGTGTTTTGGCATATTTGGGTTTTAATGTCGGCGGCACAAATTGTTCATATATTTCAGGCGCCTTTCCTTTGTCCTTGAGCGTGTCGATGATATCTTCATACACGACGGGAAGTTCGGGTTCGGCCCCCATATCTCTATTGACGGTTTCCGATTTTTCCGTTTCCTTTTGTTTTAAGACACTTTCCTGAAGATTTGATAGTTTTTCCTCTAACCGGTCCACGTCAAACTGGACGGGCGCGGTGTTTCTGCCCACCAGCACGCCCAGGAAAAACATGCAGCCGCAGATGATAAAGCAGGACATGAGCCATCCGAGCATGTTGGTGTTGTTTATGGTAAGAAACGGCACCGGTTTTTTGGGCAGCGCCTTTTTTTTCGCTTCAGGGGTTTGTTTATCCATATTACCGTCACATTGAATCCGGCGCGGAAACGCCGAGCAGGGTTAAGCCGTTACGGATGACTTTCTGTACCGCGAAGATGAGATAAAGTCGCCCGGCTGTCAGCAGCGGGTCTTCGGTGAGGACACGGTGTTTATTATAATACGCATGAAAATCGGCCGCAAGTTCCATTAAATAAAACGCAATGCGGTGGGGTTCCAGAAACTCCGCACTGGATAGGATGGTTTCCGGATACCGGGCCAGATGCTTGATCAGCTGGATTTCTTCAGGCTCCGTAATCATTGCCACGGCCTTTTCATCACAATGGATTTCCGAGACCTGGTTTTCATCCCGGGCTTTTTTAAGGATGCTGGAAATTCGGGCATGCACATATTGAACATAATATACCGGGTTTTCGTTGGTTTTCTGTTTGGCGATCTCCAGGTCAAAATCCAGCGGGCTTTCATAGTGCCGGGTCAGAAATATAAACCGCACCGCGTCTTTGCCGACTTCGTCAATTACTT
>JAHECJ010000577.1 GCA_024641805.1 Desulfococcus sp. | reverse complement strand
TTACCGCCTTTCCGGTTTCAACGGTGCAGGTCCCGTCCTTTACCGCGATCTTCCATTGGCCGCCTGAGTTTCCGGTAATATTATACTGGAAAACGACATCAACCCCTTTTGCGGCATCCGGCTTAAAGGCGGAGGGCATTTTTTCGAACACATCCTTGACAGTCAATGCATTCGATTGCCCGGCATCTGCCTCAGGTTGTTGTTTCTCTGCACTGGGAGGCGTCATCAGGTCAAACAGGGCGGAATTTAAATCATTAAATTCCTTGGCGCCCTTCATGTCATTAATCTGGTCAATGCATTCACTGATCTGTTCCGGTGTGGGCGGATGATCAACGTCCCCCAGTTGAACGCCTGAATTGGTCAGGATCGCGGCCCGGTTGAAATACCCCATGCCGGCATTAAAAATTTTGCCGGTTTCCGCGCATTCCTCGCTGCAAAGATATAATACGAGAGGAGAAACAAATTCCGGTTTCATTTTTTCAAATATTTCAGGCGGCATGATATCTTCGGTCAGGCGCGACCCGGCGAGCGGTGCAATGGTGTTGACTTTGATATTGTATTTCGCGCCCTCTAATTTGAGCGTATTCATCAGACCGACCAGGGCCATTTTGGCAGAGGAATAATTGGTTTGTCCGAAGTTTCCGTATAACCCGGCGGCGGACGTGGTCATGATGATCCGGCCAAATCCGTTTTCCCGCATGAACTTGAACGCCGGTTTTGTGACATTATAGGCGCCGTTAAGATGAACCGCCTGAACCGCCGCCCAGTTTTCAGTATCCATCTTGATAAAACTTTTGTCTCGCAGGATGCCGGCATTGTTAATGACAATATCCACCCGGCCGAATGCATCGATGGCTGTTTTGACGATATTTTCACCGCCTTCGGTAGTGGCGACATTATCATAGTTGGCCACTGCTTTGCCGCCGAATTCCTGTATTTCCTTCACCACATTGTCTGCCGGAGAACTGGAACCTGATCCGGAACCGTCCCTGGCACTGCCCAGGTCATTGACAACCACACTGGCGCCCCGACGGGCGAGTTCAAGAGCATAAACACGTCCCAATCCGCCGCCGGCACCAGTGATAATTGCCACGCGATCATTGAAATTTATTTTATTCATTTCTTCGAGTGCGCCCGGGATCGGAAGGGCTTTCCAGAAATAGTTGACAAACCCGCGCTCTAAATCTTCCGTCCGTTTTCGAAATTCCATCTGGACCGGCAGTCCGACCTTTAACTCTTCCAGCTTGCAGTCCGTGAAGTCCGTCATGAAACGGCCGCCGCCTTCAAATTGAATCATCCCGTATTTGTGAGGCGGATCAACGGAAACCGCCAGAAGGTCGCCGGTAAAGGTTTTTATTTTTGCCGGGATGTCTGCAAATTCATATTCATCCTGGCTTCGTTTGGCCACACAGTCAGGATTAACGCATACTTCTGTTTTAGGGAACTGAGCGGTTCCGCATTCCCGGCATTTTCCGCCGACAAGCCCTAACAGCATTTTTCGCCTTCGCCACAGGGTGGTCATGGCGGTTTGGGTCGGCGCTTCCGCCCGTATACCCATTTCCGGGTGGATCAAACCTCTGAATTTCAGAAACTTCAGGTAATTATCGGTTGTTTCCTTGTTATCCAGCGTTTTTTGGAATTTATTTCGTTCCGACAACTTGGTGATATTTTTCGTAACTTCAAAAAGAAACGCACTGCATCCCTGTCCGAAACCGGCCATCAGGATTTTATCGCCTGGTTTTGCGCCGTCTAACGCAGCTGCCATCATTAAAAAGGGGTGCGCAGTTCCGGTTTCTCCGCAGACTTCATGGAGATTGTCCAATACTTTCTCCGGGGTTGCCCCAAGCTTTTTAGCGATATTTTTGTGTTCCGCTTTAAAAAAGCAAGGGAATACCAGTTTGTCCACATCTGCCATGGTGGCATTCAATTTTTTCAGAAGACCATTGATGGCCTCGGGGATAATTTTTGAATACCCTTCATCTCTAATCCATCGTTCTTCCCAGGTGTAATCAAACTTTTTCAATGCCCCTCGATAATGATCGACAAAATCATATGACACCGAATACGATCCCTTGAATTCGGCAATAACGTCCTTGTCACCGATGGTAAATGCTGCGGCACCGTCACCAAACCACATTTCGTAAAAATAGGCCGGTTTGGTTTCGCGTTTGTCAGTAGCGGTGACCAGAATATTCTTCCGTTCTCCGCCTTTAACGGATTCAATCGCCGCCAGCAGGGCATTGGTTCCCGCTTTCTGGGAGGATGTAAAATCCGAGGCAACAATATCATTTTTTAAGTTCAACGCAGTGGAAACAATGCCGGCATTTTGCCGGTCTGCAAAGGGCAGGGTGGTTGAGGCCAGAAAAAGTCCTTCAATCTTGGATTTATCAACGCCTTTCAGGCAATCCCGGGAGGCCGCGACCGCCATGGTAATTGAGTCTTCATCCCAGTAACACATGGACCGTTCACCCTGAGCTACCATGATGATTGCTGGAGCGAACCATCCCATGCTTTGAAATATCGACATACGGTTTAATCTTAAGCGGGGAATATACGCACCGTAAGATGTTATTCCAATCATTTTTGATCTCCTCTTTGTTTATGGTCGAATTTTTAGGTGGTCAGGCCGAAGGTTGAAAGTATCAAGAATAAATT
>JAHECJ010000576.1 GCA_024641805.1 Desulfococcus sp. | reverse complement strand
GATTGAAAAACATTATGTGGAAATTAAGTACCCCTTTGACAAGGGTCCGGACACGCTGCTCAATTTGATGGCAAAATGGGAGCCCATTGATAAGTTCTCTATTTACTGCCGGGTGGGCTATTTTTCTTCCCAGAATGTGATTTGTCCCACGTGTGACACGATTGGGTCTGTTCCCGGTGTCTGGCTGACGGATATGACGCTGACAGCCCGTGAATTTATGCTGCCGGGTCTTGATTTGAGTCTGCAGTTAAAAAATCTTATGGACAAAGACTATCAGGTCCCGGGCACCAACAGCATTATAGACGGTAAGCCGTTTTCCGTGCTGCTGATGCTTACCAAAAGATGGTAAAAATGGATCATAAGAATTTTGTTGGCTAGATCTGACCAATGGTGGCTAAATCTAGCCAATTCTATTTTGTTCAGCAAAGGAGCATGGTCATTTTTTTAATTTTTTTTTTGAGTCAGGCTGTTGTCTCTAACATGGAATTTTATGAAGTTTTGAATTCATTGTTTGTCTTGCTAAAGCCAGAGGTTAATTTTTCAATAAGTTATCGAAAGTTAGGTCAAGGGCAGACGGCGGATGACAGGTAAAAAATATTATATCAAATGATAACAGGATGTTGTTTCGTATGCGAGGGGTTTTTTAATGCGGAAACGGTGCCTGCAGATATTATGGCACCATGATTGCAACATAATAAAAATATGAAAACAAGAATAGGACATAAGTTTTTTTCTGCAATTTTAGCCGTCATGATGATGGCTGTTTTGATTGCGGTTTGCGCCAATACCGTCACTGCCGGACAATCTTCCGGCGTGATGGATTCCGATGAGTCCGCTTTGTTTGACCTGATCAATGCCGCCCGGCGTGATCCGCTGGGAATGGCCGAGTCCATGGGAATGAACCGTGCGGAGGTCTTAAAAAGCCTTCCGGAACTGAAGGATATCCTGGTCCATGGGCTCCCGGAGCTGGGATTTAACGATCGGCTTTATCAAACGGCCGGTGAACATACGCAGGATATGCTTAAAAACAGTTACTACGCGTATGAGTCGGCGGACGGGAAAAGTCCTGAACAGCGGATGGAGGAAGCCGGATACGTCGCAGCCCATGGCGGAGAAGCGCTCGGGCTGATTTTTTTCAATAATTTTATCGATTCCAGCCAGGCGGTATTTCAGATATTTGAAAATATGTTCAAAGACGAGCTCTCTCCTGAAATGACCGGACAGCGTCATATTCTGAACCCGGATTTTGAAGATTTGGGAGTGGGGATCGGCGGCGGACTTTATCGGCTCAATGAAATCAGCGGCAACGTTTACCTGGCAACCTGTGATTTCGGGGCTTCTGTTGAAATCTATGACCTTCAGCTCTTTATGCTGATCAATCAATTACGGGTAAATCCCGTAGCAGTAGCGCGTTTTTTGGGAGTTGAAGTGTCAGCGATTTTGGAATTATTCCCGGAATATACGGATTTTTTTGCAAATGGATTGCCGCCCCTGGCATTCAACAGTCAGTTATATGCGGCGGCTGGAGTGCAGATTAACGATATGCTTGAAAATGAATACTGGGGACATGTTTCTCCGGAAGGCGTTACGCCGGTCATGCGGATCCGGGCCCAGGGATATTTGCCGACTTGGGCAGCGGAGTCCAAAACCCGGCTGTCCACCTGTTTTAATGTCGTATCTCCGGAAAACACGGTTCAGGTCATATTTAAGAACATGTTTTTCAATGCTTTCAAAAAGCAGGGGTTCCGGGACGCCAGCATGCTGGCGAAAAAGGCGGTTGAAGGCGGACTGCACATCAAAGCGGCGGAATCCAAAGCCTTGAGTGGTATCTGCGGGGACAATGTGCATATTGCCGTTGGCGATTTTGGCGCCAGTGCAGTGAATGCCGGTCCTGTTCTTTCCGGCGTTATCTACGAAGACGTTAATGAAAACGGTCTTTATGATGTCGGCGAGGAGGTTGCGGGTGCTGCGGTGTCGGTTAAAACCCCCGGGGTGGTTGAGCCCCGGATAATTCAAACCAATGCGGCCGGCGGGTATATGGTTCGCCTTGCCGCGGGTTGGAACCGAGTGTCAGTGGGTGCGGGTGGAAACGAACAAATTAAGTGGGTCGCCGCTGAAACCGTCAATGTCTGGCAGCCGTTTCAAGTTGCCGGCGAAAAACCCTGATTGTAAGTAAATAAAATATTTAACCGGGTTCGCGCGGCGGATTAGGGGTTGACAGGCAGAAAAAATTACGCTAATTAGCAGTGCTAATCCAATCAGACGACAAAACGAACAATTAAAGCCAAAGGGGGGTGGTCGGAAAAGTCTGGCACAGAGATTGCATCTCAACAAGTAAAGCTGAGATCGAGTTTTATTTTTTCAAATAGGATTAAGTTTTAAGTTTATTAACAACAGGCACCATTAAAAACCTAAAAAAGTGGAGGAACGTATGAAAAAAGTATTTACCTTGTTAATGGCAGTAACCATGGTGTTCGGCATGGCCGCCGCCGCATCAGCAGCTTGTTTAAACTGCAATGAAAACGCTATGCCGAATATCGACCGCGGATGTGAAGGCAGCCAGAATGATTGCTATCCGTTTGATTTTGAAGACGATTATATTTATTCAAGCTATTGCGGAAAAGACAAAGTCCCCAATATTGCAGTATTCAAAATT
>JAHECJ010000575.1 GCA_024641805.1 Desulfococcus sp. | reverse complement strand
GCCCTTCCCGGCGTTCGCCGGTGATCAGTTCATCGTAATCAATCACATCCGCCTGGATGGCGGACGGAATCGCCAGAGTCGCACCGAATCCGATGCCGGATAAAAATACCAGCACGCCATATAAGAATTCATCCCCGGGTCCGAGAAAGAATACCCCGAAAAATGCCCCGGTGTTCAGCGCCATGGATGCCAGCCACACCGGTTTTTTTCCGACTTTTCCGGAGCCGTATACCCACATGGGCAGAAAAATGATTCCGGTGGCAAAATAGAGCAGCAGAAACAGGTCTGCACGGGGTGAATGGAGCACATATTCCACATAGTAAAGAATGAGGGTGGCCGGAAGATTATTGCCGACCGCACTGATGGTATAGGATATGAGCAGGATCCGGAACGGCCGGTTTTTTAAACTGGACATGATGCGCGTGACAAAGTTGTCAGAGAGAGTACTCATTTTGACTGTTTTTTCCCGAAAGGACGTCACGCACCACAGGGCGGCTGCAATAATGATGGGTGCATAAACGAGGGAGAGGACGAAAAAGGTGGTTCGTTCCCCGGCTGGCCCTTTCGGGATGTTTAAGAGAAATTTGACGGCGGCCGGAGATGCGGCGGCAGCCAGGGTCCCGGCAATCAGAGCCCCGTCCCGGATACTGAAAAGCGTGGTTCGTTCATCATAGTCAAAGGTCAGCTCCGGACCCAGGGCTTCATAGGGAACAATAACCACTGTCCAGAACAGAAACAGCAAAAATATCAGAATCATAAACCAGAGTGTGGCAGCATCGGAACCCATATTCGGTGGGTTAAACAGGAGCAGGATGGCGACTGCGGTTAACAGGGCGCCGGCGGCAATCAGGGGGCGTCGACGGCCGTAGGGGGTCTTGAGATTGTCGGATATCAGGCCGATGGCCGGGTCGGTAATCGCATCAAACAGGCGGACGATCAGCAGAATCACCCCCAATGCTGCGATATGCACTCCGACAACATCCGTATAGAATTTCGGAATGTAGACATACACGGGAATACCGACTACCGCCAGCGCGAATGCCGGTGCCGCGTAAGCCAGCTTTTGGGTGACAGAAAGGGATTTCAATCTCATTTGAACTCCCGGGTTTTTTATTTTTTTGAGGTAAAACCAATACGTTTTTACCTATATGATTACCCCACAATCATTGCAGCCCAATGTAAAGCCCGGTCGGAAATCAGGTGTCATGAAGGGGAAAATTTCCTGACGCCGGAACACTGGAACATGAATCCCTGAGATGGATAAATTAGAAAACAAATTCAAGCTTCAATGCCTTCGATAAAGTGTGTCTGTTCATTGAAAACCGGCTATCTGTTCCCCAGCAGTCTGTCCCGAAACCCATTATCAATGGGATCCTCCCCGATCCAGATGGAAAAAAAAGCCGCAGAATATTCCGCTCCGGGAACCACCCCGAGTGGTCGGCCGTTTAACGCCAGTTCTGTTCCGACTGCCGGAATATAAGTTGCCGTATATTCGTCCCCGGGGCTCACATCCCTGTAAAGGGCGTTAAGCTCGCGAATTTTCGGCTGCAGCGCCGAAAAACGATCCGGGGGTATATTTTTTTCAATCATTTCAGTGGTGGCCTCGGCAAAGTCTTCTGCCGAAATCCCGTGAAAATAATGGAGAACTATCCGCCGTTCCACATTTTCCAGGGCATTTTCCGATAAAACATTTTCTTTTAAATAAAAAGCGCCGACATATGCCTTGATGACAAACATGTAGCGCAAAAGGGCGGTCCCGCGCAGCGTGGCGGTTTTTCCGTTGAGCATGCAACTATTGTCAAAATCGACACCCTCAATCCGGGCGCTGTGAAGCGGGGGGCATAGTAAAAGAAGCAAAACGGCAGATATGATAATATATTGAAATATTATTTTAAATTTTGGAATCATGGTCTAAATGCTCTTATTTAGATGATCGATGAAACCATTTTACCGATTATATCTTTTCGTTTCCGGAATGCCAACAAATTTAATATTTTGCCCACCGTGGCCTTGACTCTCTTTGACAGTAATATATAATGGATTATATTTCAAAATTTATTGAATAGTTAAATTTGAACTGGCTGCAGCCAGCGGCCTTTCCCGGTAACTCCAGCAAAACAGACTCTCTTTCTGCGACAAAGCTGGTTTTTATGGAAGACTCAGGCGTATGTAAATGGTCTAAAAGGATCTGATCATGAATTATTTTATCTCCTCAACCTTTTTCAAGGTTGCCGGTATTTCCATCATTATTTTTATTGTTCTCGATCTGGTCTGGCTGTCTGTGGTGGCGCGCACAATTTATTTCAAGCAGATGAGCTATCTGGCTGTCATTGAAAACGGAAGGATCGTTTTTAACCTGCCCGTGGGGCTGGCGGTTCAGGCGATAATTGCTCTTGGGCTGGCGGTTTTTATCTCATTGGGGATTCTGATTGATAATTCTTTGGCCACATCGCTGTGCATCGGCGCATTTTCAGGGTTTGTAATGTATTGCACCTATGATCTGACCAATCTGTCCTTTGTCCGGAGCTATCCGGTATTTATCACTTTGGTGGATATCGCCTGGGGAACGGCTCAGGGAATTTTTGCCGGGATTTACGTGTTCTACCTGACGCGGATTTTTTCAAGTTGAGCATCCTCTAATCTTTTGAAATAGAATCG
>JAHECJ010000574.1 GCA_024641805.1 Desulfococcus sp. | reverse complement strand
ATGGCTGAACCGGATGAATGTCTCAAAATTTCACATTGAGTCGGAAAACGTGGATCTTGAAATCACCCCGGGAGAAAAACGCCGTTGGATCGGTATTTCCGGGCATAACATTCCTAGCTTTGAATTGTTTGTATCGCCGGACTGGCGGGGCACGAAAGGAAAATACTTTGCGGATCAGCCATCGTATCGCAGCGGGAATTTTATCAAAGGAATTCGTATTGAATTTAAAAATGGAAAAGCCGTCAATGCATCGGCTGAACAAGGCGGTGAATTTCTAAAAAAGCAACTGGCCATGGATGCCGGGGCCTGCAAACTGGGAGAATTTTCATTAACCGACAGGAGTTTTTCCAAGATTAACCTGTTTATGGCCAATACGCTGTTTGATGAAAACTATGGCGGCAAATTCGGTAACTGTCATGTCGCGTTGGGTGCCTCCTATTCTGATACGTACAATGGTAAACCCACTGAATTAACAAAAGAGATGAAAAAAAATCTGGGATTCAATGATTCCGCCCTTCACTGGGATATTGTTAACACGGAAAAAAAAACAGTCACTGCGCATCTATCCTCCGGCAAAAAAAATATCATCTATGAAAATGGCCGGTTTATTTATTAAGCTAATTTCCATCTGATTTAAAACCAATAATGAAACCCCTTATTTTAAAAAATAACATCCAGAAATACGCATGGGGATCTCGCGTTGCCATTCAGAAGCTTCTTGAGGTGCCCTCCTCCGGTGAACCCTGGGCAGAACTCTGGATGGGTGCACACCCCAAATCTCCTTCGAAGGTTAATATGGATGGGCAATGGGTTTCGCTTCCAGATTACATTCGTCGGTTTCCGGAAGAAATTCTTGGACACAATACGGCCAAAAGATTTAACAACGCCCTGCCCTATCTGTTTAAAGTTCTTGCCGCCGAACAACCCCTTTCCATTCAGGCCCATCCAAATGCCATGCAGGCAAAAATCGGATTCGAGAGGGAGTCGGCGGCAGGAGTGGACATCACCGCGCCGGATAGAAATTACAAAGACAGCCATCACAAGCCTGAATGTATTTGTGCGCTCACGCCGTTTACCGGGCTAAAAGGTTTCCGAAGAATCTCCTCGACTATTGAATTGTTTGAGCGTTTCTGCCCCCAGGGGCTGGCAGATGGAATCAATGCCCTGAAACAGCAGGATTTAAAAATTTTTTTTAAATTCCTCATGGAACTGCCGGTTCACCGGAAAGAGGCCATTATCCTTGAGACAGTTGAGAATGCAGAAAAGCAAATCATGAGCGATCAAACCAGCGAATGGATTCTCAAGCTTTACAGGCGATACCCGTCAGATATCGGCATTATTTCACCGCTGTTTTTAAACCTGTTTTGCCTGGAACCCGGACAGGCATTATTTTTGCCGGCCGGCGAACTGCACGCTTATCTGGATGGTCTCGGCATCGAACTGATGGCCAATTCCGACAATGTATTAAGAGGCGGCCTGACTCCCAAACATGTGGATGTGCCTGAATTATTGAATGTGCTGAATTTTACTGAATCAGACATTGAAATCCTTCTGCCTCAGGAGATTTCCGAATGCGAGGGACAGTTCCCGGTTTTTGCCGAGGAATTTATATTGTCAACGATTCGTGTCAGTAAATCCAAAACCTATATTTCAAATGACAAACACAGTGTTGAAATCCTGCTTTGTATTCAGGGAATGGCCTGCCTGACTTCCGGCCCGGACAAAGAAGATGTTCTTGATTTAAAAAAAGGCGATTCGGTTTTCATTCCTGCGGCGGCCGATCCCTATCAGATTGCGGGCAATGCACTCTTTTATAAAGCCGCAGTTCCCCTTTGACCTCAAATCGCATGGAAAATAGCGGAGATCATGGATTTAAAAGTGAATGAGATATTTTACAGCATCCAGGGAGAATCCCTGTATGCCGGTCTTCCGTGCCTTTTTGTCCGTTTAACCGGCTGCAATCTCCGCTGTTCATATTGTGATACGCAATACGCCTATGAATCGGGCCATCACATGTCCATCGAAAAAATTATTGACCGGCTTTCGACGTATTCCTGCCCGCTTGTTGAAATTACCGGCGGCGAACCGCTTTGTCAAAGCGGTACACCCTTGCTAATCACTCAATTGATTGAACAAGCGTATACCGTACTTCTGGAAACTAACGGCAGCATGGATATCCGGCTGGCGGATTCCCGATGCATCAAAATCGTTGACGTCAAATGCCCTGGCAGCGGAGAATCTGATAAAAACGATCTTTTGAATTTGCACCGATTAACCGGAAATGATCAGGTAAAATTCGTCATCTCCAGCAGAGAAGATTACGAATATGCGAAGGGAATTATTCATTCCGTCTGGAGCGCCCCCTTTTCGTTCCCGATACTGTTTTCAGCAGTTCATCAAACACTGGATCCTGCAATACTCGCCCAATGGATACTGGAAGATAATCTGAACGTAAGATTGCAGGTTCAACTTCATAAAATTCTCTGGCCCGACAACGAAAAAGGCAGATAAATAAATGCATCAGACGCAGAAAAAAGCAATTGTGCTATCCAGCGGCGGCCTTGATTCCACCACGGTTCTGGCCATTGCTCAATCAGAAAATTATCAATGTTATACCTTAAGTTTTTTTTACGGGCAACGCCATCACAATGAATTAGATGCCG
>JAHECJ010000573.1:708-2668 GCA_024641805.1 Desulfococcus sp. | reverse complement strand
CGGCCGGCGCGGCACCCCCATGTCCGCTTATAAAAACACGTTAAGCGCCACAGACATTGATGATGTGGTTTCATACATCCGCACGTTAAAAACCAACACTGCGTTTAAAGAAACTGCGCCGGTTGAAGATGAAGACTTATCGAAAATTATCCGGGAAAAGGCAGTGCTCAACCCGGGAAATCCGCCGGCAGCTTTCACCCTGATTGATGAACGGTATGTTCCGGTTGATGATGTTTATGCCGCATACAAGGCACAGCAATCCTTCATAATTATTGATGCCCGCCCCCCGAGCGACTACCTCCGTTCCCATATCACGGGCGCCATATCCATCCCTTTTTTTGACATTGAAAATGCCGTCGGGCTCTTGCCCAAGGATATCTGGATCATCACCTATTGCGTCTGCCCCCATGTCCTGTCCGGAAGGGCGGCGGACACTCTCAAAGCCGCGGGTTATGATAAAGTCGGTATTCTCAATGAAGGGTTTTTCTTTTGGCGGGATGAAAGATATCCGTCTGAAAGCAGCATTAATCCATAACGTCCGACGGATCCGATTTTAATTTATCTATTTGGATTTATTAATTTTTTTTTGAAATAATTGTTTTTTCTAATATAATGCTTAGCTTTCTACTTATCAGTAAATTTTAAATGGGAATCCTAATCATTTGAAACTTTTCAGGGAATTTAACCTGATGTTACAATATAATATCCCTTAAATGGATAACAAAGGAAACTATCATGAATAAACTTTTTAAATATATATTTTTACTGGCGTTGGGAAGCCTGACTGCCTGCGCTTTCTATTTTACGGTTCCTTTGGCGGCGTATCAAATGGCCAAATGATTGGAAGTCGGTTCACCGGCGCTGCCGTATTATGCCTATTCCAACTCGACCCTTGAAGTCATCAACAAGGAATTCAAAAATGCCAATGCAAAGGTAACCATAGAAGATACCTACACATACGGATATAAAAAGCCGTTTAAAGGCCTGCCGTTAGACGGTGATACCGGCCAGACATTCAGCGACATGTCCACGGCGACGGGTTACCTCCAGAACATATTAACGGCCAAAGGCGTGCCCGACGCAGAGAATTACTTCTTAACGCGCATCGATTCGGCAAAAAAATTTGGTTTTACCCTGGTTGCCGCGGTGTATCGTCCTGATAAAGAACCTGCCGTATACGACAAATTCGGCGCATCCAGCAAAAAAACAATCAATTGCGATGACCCGCCATTTTATCAGGCCTACCGGTATGACTGCAATGGCAAACTGCTCGATACGGTTTACGAATGGGCCGCCTTACCCAATGACTGTTATGCCAAACAGGGGCAGCAGGCCATCCTCCTGACGCTGACAGCCAATAAGATTTTGGCAAAACAGCCTCAAGCAAACTACTGGGATGCGGAAAGAAAATGGATTGCCGGAGACTATAAATCAGTGGTGACCGATCAGGACTACATGGTGTGCCAGGCACTGGGAATTGAATCCGGATATACCGAGCAGCGAAATGTGTTCAAAGATTAATCGTTAGACCGCGAGCACTAACGATCTGTTGAAGATTAACAACCCCTTTATTTAATAATTATAACTTAAATAAAGGGGTTATCTTATTTTAAATACCAGTTTTCCCCTAACAGACCCATTAGAGAGAACCACATCGCCGGTATTAATGGCGTCAATCACATATGCGCCGACCCGGTCCTTTTCTCTGCAGATTTGGCCGTTAATGATTGCCATCCGCTTACTCGCGTCCGCCGACCAGGAAATAGCCTGAAGCTCAACAGCAGGGTCCTTAATGAGATCCAGCTGAGGTTCGGCTTTTCTGGCCATCGGTGCTGCCGGGACGGGGGGGGGCGCTGATGCGGGTGTCCGGTTGGAGCGATTCCACCGGTTCCTCTTTTTCCTGGGCGGGCTGAGCAGTTTCTGCTTCCGCCGCCGGTTCATTGTTTTCTAAACCCGGCTG
>JAHECJ010000573.1:0-698 GCA_024641805.1 Desulfococcus sp. | reverse complement strand
TCACATTCACGGTCGTTTGTGACATCTGAGCATCCGATGGCTCCCGGGTTTCATTTTGGGAATCTGCCAGCCGGTCATCAGCCGGAGAAACACGGGCTGTCGAAAATTCGTACTCCGGCATGGCAGCAGCCGGTGGTTGTTTTGTCTGCGCATCCGATGATTCCTGAATTTCATTCCGGGAATCAGCCAGCCGATTATCGGCGGGAGAAACAAGGGCTGTTGAAAATTTATTCACCGGCACGGCCGCAGCCTGCTTTTCCGTCGTTTGAACGCCGGCGTCAGCTTTCCTGTTTTGAGTATTTTCAGGTGGAGATGCTTTTGCCACGGCTGGTACGGGTTTTTCTTTTTTCAAAGCCATCCCGGCAAATTCCGGTGTTGACGACTTTCTTACAAAAAGCATAACCCCTGCCCCGATGAGGATGCACAGGGAGAAACAAATCAGAGCGGTTACAAGCATGGTTTTTGATCGCCTCTTGTTACGGGCCTTGATACCCGCTGATAAAGGCGCATTGCCGTTCTCAACCGTTTCCTTCTCCAGTTTTTTTAATGCTTTTAAAATGGCGCTCATGTCCAAAACTCCGATCAGTTATTAGGTGACCCCGAGTCCGGCAAACCGTTTTCCGGCGCCTTCCGCGTTAATTCCCTGTGTGTAATTTCTTCAGGAATTGTCATCTGTTCCCACAGGTGCGGAATCGCAA
>JAHECJ010000572.1 GCA_024641805.1 Desulfococcus sp. | reverse complement strand
AAAACTGATGTTGCCGACTGTCCCCCGGTAGGTGACGATCTTCGCTTTTCGTCCCCGGATTGATAAAATAAGGTTGGAGGCCGCCTTGTTGTTAAAGCAGTAGATAATGTCATAGGTTTTTCGGTCAAGTATCTTCTGGATGGCGCGGATGCCGGCCGGCGAAAAACGGCTTTTTACAATCAGCTCGTAGAAAGGGACGCCTGATTTTACAAGCCGGTCATGAAAGCGGCCGGTGGGGTTGCAGGCCACCTCAATGTCGACGCCGATTTTTTTGAGCCGGATGAACAGTTCCGTTTCAGGCAGGTCGCTGCGGTCGGTGATGCAAAGTACGCGATATTTCATTATTCAGCTTTCTGGCAGAGAGTTTAAATATATAAATTCGGTATAATGCCTGCTCTCGGGTGCCGGATATATCCGGGAGGCAATCTTACTTTGAAAGCGGTGATTCAGCCGGTCGGATAATGGACAAGATTGCCGATAGCATGATAATATAAAACGAAATCAGCATATTGCGTATAAAAAGGGTGCCGGTCATTGAAAACAGCATATACCCGGCGATCAGGAATAGCCCGCAATAAGATATATCGATTAAATCGGAACGGTTCCGGTTGTTTCTGATGGCATATAAAAAGGCGGATAGCGGCACCAGATAAAACGCCAGTATCACAATCAGCCCGAAAATGCCGTATGACGTCATCATGCTGAGGTACATGTTGTGCGGGGTATCGAATATTTCAATGCCGGGCGCGATTTTATGCTGATTGATCCGGTCGGTTACGAATTTTTTGTATCCTTTCGGCCCGACGCCGATGGCGGGGTGGTCCTTGATGATGACCATTGCTTCCATCCACATCCGGAGGTGATGGGCATCATATTTGCCGATACATTCCACACATTCATGATTTTTTATATAATACCGGGCTTCATCCACTCCTTTTTTAAATCGCTCTGAAAGAGTGGTATGAGGGAACAATAACAACAGAAAGATAAATATGGCGGTGATGGCGGAGACGGCAATCCGGGTATTAAATTCTTTTAAATGCCGCTTAATCTGGAAAATAAACACCACGGTGAGAAACGGGATCGTCACAACCGACCCCCGGGTTCCGGAAAAGAATGCTGCGAGCAACCCGCACATAAACGCGAACAGCGGCAGAAGAATAAGCTTTTTGTCTTTTTCATAAAAAAAATGATATCCGGAAAGGCTCATAAACGACAGGGCGACGGAAAAATAACCGAACAGGCAGGGATTGTAGGGGCCGATAATCCGGGAGGAAAAATTAGTGGCAATGGACGTGAAAAGCGCATACATCCCTGAAGCCACCGCCCCGGCAACCACGCTGTACCATATTGTTTTCTGTTCCAGTTTTGTTTGGATGAATAAATAATAAATCGGAAGGATGGTCAGCATCCGGACCGCGTGGTCACTGTTCCACTTGAAAATCGAGATCCCGCCTAAAAAATTGTGGACCGCAGACATAACCAGACTGAAGAAAAAGTAGAGGACAAACACCCCCATGATGGCTTTTTCGCGTCGGGAATATTCAATGCGTCCAAGTTGATAAAACGTATAAACGCCGATCAATGTCATCAGAACCATGGTCACACTGCCGGCATGCTCGATCAGGTTTGTGAAAGCCGGTGTCAGGAGGATCATTACAATAACGGCGGATCGTAATTTATTGGAAATTTCTTTTTCCCGAGTCATGGACGTGGGTCGCTTTTTTATTTAATTATTGAATTTCATTAAGGTCAGTTTTTACCTGGTTTTCTGTACATTGGGTTGCCGGATGTTTTCTTATTGCTCGAACCGGTAATTCATCAGTCGGATTTCTTTCTCAAACATCCGGGCGATTTTTTCCCGGTCCTCATCGCTCAAGACCTCCCGGTAATGCCGCGTATCTTTTCGAAAAGATGTCTTGGCCATGGGAAGGGTTAATTTTTCTGGGAATCCCAGCAGATTGCCGACATATTCCAGCTCTTGTTCAATGTTTTCAAACCGGCAGATCCTGTCCACCACTACTTCATCGTCAATCGTGTACAGCCCGTATCCGTATTTATTGAGTAAATGAGGCTCGTCCGAGTCTATAAATTCTGAAATGCCGGCCCAGGGCTTGGACTTGGAGCGCCAGTAATAAAAGGAAATAATGCGGTCCCAGGGATTTCTTTCAAAACAGAATTTAAAGTAATCATTCCAGACCTGCTCACCGACAAGCTTTTTTATTTCCCGGGCCGGGATATGATGATAAAAGCGGGGTTTCTTTTTTTGCCGCTGGATCAGCCGATATAGATCCCTGAACCTGTATTCATAAAAAGGCGCCGTGTAATTCTGAGGCCCCGGATAATTCAGCTGTTTTCGGATCTCCTCATCCTTGGGATCATTGGGGGTAATAATGTCATGCTGTCCGCAGATTTTGGCCAGGGCGATTTCAGTACTGGTGCCTGCAGTTTTATTCGTTTTTATAAAAATAAACTTGTGTTTATGCGAAATTATCATAGATCGAACCATTACCATATTCATTTGGCATTTTCCATACAGATGAGAAAAATGTTTTTTCGGCGGATGGATTAAATATTAAAAATAAATAGTTAGGACGCAAATTTTTTATGGGGGGAGTATTTCGTGGTATCTTGACTGCAGTCATGACAATAGAGTAGAGAATTCAGGTCGATTCTTA
>JAHECJ010000571.1 GCA_024641805.1 Desulfococcus sp. | reverse complement strand
GAAAAGACTTAAACGCGTATATTGCTGCCGGTATTTTAAGTGACCATGAATGCACAACGGCCATGGAAGCTATAGAAAAATTGCGGCTTGGTATGCATATCATGATCCGGGAAGGGACCGGCGCTAAAAATCTGAAAGATCTTTTGCCTGTCATCAATGAAAAAACCGCAGAGCGTGTCATGTGGTGCACGGATGACCGCCATCCCCATGACATATGTGAACAGGGCCATATCGATTTTATCATCCGGACTGCCGTCCAAAACGGTGTTGATCCGATCACCGCCATCCGGATCGGGACGGTGAATCCGGCCCGGTACTTCGGATTGAGGCAAGTGGGAGCCATCTCACCGGGTAAAAAAGCCGACATGGTGGTATTTTCAGATCTTCAAAACATAAATGCTGAGGAAGTATACACCAACGGCCGTCTGACTGCAGCAGGCGGGGAATTAATCAATGAGGATTTTACGACTGCTTCCGTGTCTTGCCCGTCCACCATGAAGGTCAAAGCCGGTTCCATTGATTTTTCTATTCCGGCAAAAAAAGAGAAAATCCGGGTGATTGAACTGGTCCCGGCACAGATCGTAACGCGTCAGGCTATCCATGATGCCAAAATTGAAAATAGTTTTGCCGTCGCTGACATTGACAGGGATATTTTAAAGATCGCCGTAGTCGAACGGCACAGGGGCACCGGCAATATCGGAAAGGCATTTGTTTCGGGCTTCGGATTTAGAAAAGGGGCCATTGCGGGAAGCGTGGCCCATGATTCCCACAATATTGTTGTCGTGGGAACCTGTGATGAGGACATGAAAGCGGCAGTCGCTCGCATCATAGAGATGAGCGGAGGGCTGAGCGCTGTCAGTGATCAGAAGGTCGTTGCCGAATTACCTCTCCCCATCGCAGGGCTTATGTCCGACAAACCCTTGGAAACCGTCCGGAACCGGATGGATGCGTTGACTAACGCGGCCCATGCCTTGGGCGCATCCGTGCCGGACCCGTTTATGATTCTTTCTTTTCTGGCACTTCCAGTGATTCCGGAACTCAAACTTACGGACCGGGGTCTCTTTGATGTGAATCAGTTTGCGCATGTCTCTTTGTTTGTGGATTAGCAGTATTTTTTTAACAGCGAAGATGACACCCAAAAAGATTCAGTCAGAATTCATTGGCTAGAAATAACCAATGAATTCTGAAATTGGTCAGATCTGAACAATTTTACCCTCATCAAATAATCATTTTTTTTGCGTTGGAAAATAAAAAATAATTTTTTTTCTTTTTTCTCCTCTGTTAATTTCCTAATAAAATCAAATTTTACGCCTGTTGTCCGCCCTCAGAAAAAAACCGTTTAATCGATTCAAATCTTCACTTCACTATTTTTTGGTATGGTTTTTGTAAAGACAATAAATAGTATTACCCCCTAAGACCTTGCGCAGCGGGCACTCCCCCCTTGGATGTTTGTCCATTGCCCGCTGCCGGGGTCTATCTCAGTTTATGTCATGATTTTTTAGATTCGGAAGGCGCCTGATGAAGAAAGGTTCATTTTTAAATAACAGAAGAATCATAAATCGATCAAAATACTTTGGAGATATATCTGAAACTTTTAAAGAAGAAAAGGTGGCGATATGATCAATTTCTGGTGTTCACCGGTGAGGCTATTGTTTTGGGGTACCTGCGTGGTAATGACGTTTGCTGTGGATGGCATTTTCTGGACAATGACCCAGCCGCCCCGGTTTATCTGGGAGTCCCTGGTATCAATTCATTATTGTTTCCGTCAATACAGGACCTCATATCCGTATTCGAGGGCCTGGTTGAAAAAATAATATGCGCAACCCGGTTTATTAACAATGCTCTTTAATTCCTATAGCTATATATTCCGGTAAAATTTTCACCATCGCTTCCTTTAGCCACAACCTATGGAAGGCCTCAGCTTTTAAGGCTAATTTTTCGTTTTTTATCACAAAAGCAGCCTGGGTGAACTGGTCAAAGACTGTTTCCGGCAGTTCCCAGTCAATCCCGGATAAATCAATTGAAATTGCTTCTGCCTTCGCGGAAGTGCTGATGATCGTTAATGTGTGATGATGGCGATAGTGGTTATGAATGCAGCACACCACCGGATTGCCGGTTGCCAGCATTTCCGCTTCATTACCGCGGAAGTCAAGGGCCGGGTCCGCGTCGGCAAGGGCAATCAGGTTGTTGATGCCTCTTGCGATTTTAAAATGAATGGACCCCGGATCGCTTAATCTCTTTTCAAGTTCGGCAACATTGGATCTGGTCCGTTTGATGTCCCTTAACTCACCGGTCTTTTCCATGCGGTCGCAGTCATTGCCAAGCCCGATCAGATCATTAAAATAAATGGATTTGACATGCCTTCCCATGAGCGCGAACGCCATGGTGTAGAATGCCAGAAACCGGTCGGCTTCCAGCACCTGTTCATCGATTCTGATTAAAGTGTCGCGGGTGGAGGCACAAAGTTCATAGGGTTCCCGGCCGTGGATCACGGCTTTGGTTTTTATTTTCCCGTCATTTTGTTCTACGATGCGCGCCAGGGCCTGCTGTTCCGAAGGCGTCAGCAGATCCAGGCTGCCGCGGACGGATTTGCCGTCATGGGATTCCGCCACGCTGAACCGGATGCTTTGTTTCGGGATATCGTATTGGCGGATAAGGTCGAAAATCCGGGCGGCGATG
>JAHECJ010000570.1 GCA_024641805.1 Desulfococcus sp. | reverse complement strand
GACGAAAACACCTTCATCTGGTCTGCAGCGGAAAGCCGGGCGTACAAAGGCAAAACAATGGTATGTCGGTATTTCCGCCCTTCAAGGGTTTCACAGGTTTCCCGGATATCATGCTCGGTGGGCATAAAA
Source organism: Desulfococcus sp. (assembly GCA_024641805.1). Lineage (GTDB taxonomy): Bacteria > Desulfobacterota > Desulfobacteria > Desulfobacterales > Desulfosalsimonadaceae > SURF-3. The sequence goes on along the minus strand of JAHECJ010000570.1, from coordinate 2,557 downwards.
ACCAGAATATCGCCGGATTGATATTGTCCGGCAATGCTGTCCACTGCATCCACCGCTCGGTCTACGATGGTCTGCTCTTCCGAATCATCATCACCGGCTACCATTCTCCAGTAACGAACCTCCACCGGAAACATTCGGCCGGAAACTTCGATCACCGGCGCATTGTCAAATGCTTTTGAAAACTTTTCCGTATCAATGGTCGCGGACGTCACGATGAGTTTCAGGTCTTTTCTTTTCCGCAGCAGATTCCGAAGGATGCCGAGGATAAAATCGATGTTTAAGCTTCTCTCATGGGCTTCATCGATAATTAAAGTATCATACGCATTCAAATAACGGTCCGACTGGGCCTCGGCCAGCAGGATGCCGTCGGTCATCAGTTTGATATAGGCGTTCTCCCGGCTCGTCCGGTCGGCAAATCGGATCTTGTATCCCACCGACTGCCCCAAAGGCTCCCGCAGCTCATCTGAAATCCTCTGGGCCACGGTCATGGCGGCAATCCGCCGCGGCTGGGTACAGCCGATAAGCCCATCGATCCCCCGGCCGGCCTCGATGCAGAACTTGGGGAGCTGGGTGGTTTTTCCTGAACCGGTTTCCCCGGACACGATGACCACCTGGTTGTTCTGAATCGCTTCGATGATATCTTTTCTTCTCTCCACTATCGGCAGATTTTCATCATAGGAGATTTTCGGCTGAAGGCGCAGACGCCTGTTTTTCTGATCAATGGAAAGGCGGAGTTTTTTTTCCAGGGAATTCAGTTTGTTTGAAATCTTATTGTCGTCCGGAGGGATGTGTTTATTCTGGCGGATCCGTCCAATCTCACGCAGAATGTCTCGCCGGGTGTTATGCATGGCACCGGGCAGAAGCTGTTCAATTTTTTTGAGTTTATCGTTTAAAATGTTTGGTTTCATTAATTTTATAATGGTTTATGATGTTTTTCAAATGCCTTTCTGGTATCATGTCCAGTACAATACCTTTTAAATGAACATCTTATCCGTGTCAAACCGATACCCGTGATTTTAAATTTAATTGAATAAATATCCGAGGAGGTCAGATGAAAAGCTTTCGAAAGGAACTTTTTTTCCAGGTTTCCACCCGACGCGCCTTTATTAATATCACCCATGATGTGGAGCACTGCCTGAAAGAGAGCGGCATCAAAGAGGGTTTGGTTCTTGTCAATGCCATGCATATTACTGCTTCCGTATTTATCAATGACGATGAATCCGGTCTTCATCATGATTATGATCTTTGGCTGGAAAAACTCGCCCCCCACGAACCGGTTTCCGGGTACCGGCACAATGTGGGCGAGGACAACGCGGATGCCCACATGAAGCGACAGATTATGGGGCGGGAAGTGGTGGTGGCCGTCACGAACGGGCGCCTCGATTTTGGCACATGGGAGCAGATTTTTTACGGGGAATTTGACGGCCGAAGGAAAAAACGGGTCTTGATCAAAATCATCGGCGAATAACAGGAGAGGAAAACCATGAGTGTAAAAATTACCTGGTACAGCCATGCCTGCCTGCTGATCGAGACCGACGGCACCAGACTCCTCGTGGATCCATTTATCACGGGGAACCCCATGGCGCCGATTTCAGCCGATCAGGCGGCGGCGGATTTTATCCTTGTTTCTCACGGCCACGGGGATCATGTGGGGGACACGGTAGCCATTGCAAAACGGACCGGGGCAACGGTGGTGTCGAATTTCGAAATTCACAACTGGCTGACCGCACAAGGGGTTGAAAACTGCCACCCGCAGCATATCGGCGGCGGGTTCGACTATGCCTGGGGCCGGGTCAAACTGACCATTGCCCATCATGGCAGCGCCCTGCCGGACGGCACCTATGGCGGCAATCCCTGCGGCTTTCTCTTCTACATCCAGGGCAAAAAAATTTATCACGCCTGCGATACGGGACTTTTTTACGACATGAAGCTGATCGGCGAGGAAGGCATTGATCTGGCCGTCCTGCCCATCGGCGACAACTTCACCATGGGACCGGATGACAGCCTGCGGGCAGTGAAACTGATTCAGCCAAAGCAGGTGCTGCCGATTCATTACAACACATTTGATATCATCAAACAGGATCCTGTTGTATGGAAATCAAGGGTTGAGAAAGAGACCGGCGCCCGGGTGGCCTTACTCAAACCCGGTGAAAGTCTTACCCTGTGAATTTAAATCGAGACAGTCAAGGCGGCAGTCTAAAACTTTGATGTTTGCTTGCCGCCGCCTGTTTTTTTATTCTTTTAAGGAATTCCCTTTTTAGAAAAACTCATCACTGAAAATTTTCACGAGTTTGGAATTATTAAAGATCTTAGTATTTGAAGGATTGCTATGAGCCTGTCGAAAAACCCCAAAAAGGCAATCTTTGTGTTTTTAAATATTTTATATTATTGAATAAAAATTTTAAAAAATGCTGAAATTGGACTTTTCGACAGGCTCTATTGAATTCTTCAATGGAGGGCAGAATTTTAGTGGGAAGGACTGCCAGATTCAAGGTGCAAAAGTTAGAGGGATGCAATAATTTACCAGATCAGGTATGATTTTGTCTAATAAGGCTTA
>JAHECJ010000569.1 GCA_024641805.1 Desulfococcus sp. | reverse complement strand
AATGCCCCACCAGTAATCAACAATCCCCAGGATTTCAGCAGACCCGCCGGTTCCGTGTGCCAAAATAATTGGATATATGGTGCCGCACGTGTCGATTTTGTTTCCAGCAGCAAACCCATTGGCCGGAATTAAAATCATTGCCGCACAAATAATCCACAAAACGGTTTTTAATATTTTTTTCATCTTTTTCCTTTAAATCGGTTTTAATTAAACGCAACCGATTTTTATATTTTTGTATACACTAATTATGAAAAATTATATCAATTTAATAAAGAATTCAATCATAAATTTTTAATAGAAAGAATGGGGCAATTTGAAAACTGACTATAATGTTTGAGTTTCCAGTAATCCGCATCCTTTTTTCACTTCAAACTTTCACTTTCCACTCTAGTTTTCTTATCTTTTCAGATTATATTTTGCAAAAACCATGCCCCAGATCAGGCCGGAAACCTGAAGTGCACTAAATCACCTTAATCCCATTTTCTTTTTCTATTTCTTTCTTTCTTTTCCTTCCGTCATTTCATCAGAAGAGGGAACCCAGTCTAAAATCGCCTCACTTCGATTCCCCTTCAGTCTTATACTTTCTACCTTCAACCTTTCCCATGATGGTCATCTTTTCCCTTTCCATCCGCCCGAATTTTTAGTACAAATAAACTTCTTTCAAACAAAAATTGCCATATGCCCATTTTTTAAAAAACAGGAGCACAAAATGGCAGCACAAACCATTTATTTTTTCATTGGCAGCAATTTTATCTGCCCCAGTATAGCAGATAAAATCCGTCCAATAAAATTGCCGAAGAATTGGTTTAACTCATCGATTAACATTCATTTTCTGTCCCTCCGACCATATATAATCATCTGCAAAAAGTTCTATGAAGAAGGATTTAAAAAATGGATACAGAATTCCGCTGCTGCCTGGAATTCTTAACCGCACTTGGGACATGCATCCGGCTGCCCCAATAAAAAAAGGAGGACACAATGCACCAAACCCGCAAATGGGCGATCGCAGGAATCATTTTTATTTTATTGTTATCCCTGTCTTGTGCAAAAAAAATACCGGAGCAGCAGTTTGTCACTGAAAATCCCAAATATGACCTGCTCATCACCGGGGTGACCAGTGAATTCAAGGCGGACATTATTTCTCGAATCGTTGACCGGTACAAAGATCAGGGAAATGTGAATCTCGTTAATATGGATAAATTAGACCAGCTGCAATGTGACGATTATGATGCGATACTTGTCATTGATTCGGTCCAGGCCTGGTCGTTGTGGAATTTTTCCTTAAAGTCGTTTCTTAAAAAAACCGAAAACTGTAAAAATATTGTGCTGCTTTACACCGCCGGAGATCCGGACTGGAAATACCAGTATCATGAGCTCGACGCCATCACCTCTGCCTCTCAGGTAGAAGATCAGGACAGGGTGTTTAATGAACTGACATATGCCATTGATGTGTTGATTGCCAAAAAATAATTGAGAGATCCGGGGTGAGGGAATTATTGTTGTGAGGTCAGGTCCTGTTGAGCAAGAGCTTTCATGGTCCCTGCATTTTGGGTTTTTGGTTTAATTCATAATTAAGATGATACACACAGGCCTTTTATACACCTCATTAGCGGGAAGAGAAGGGGAGTATGAAATATACTGATAATAGAAAAAGAAAGATCGTGTATATCAGCCGGTGCTTGTTAAATCAGAATTCCCGAACTCCCGGCATAGCAGTTAGAAAGGGAGCCATCACTGAACTTATTCATATTTTTCTCAACAATGATCTTGGCATTGAGCAGCTGCCTTGCCCGGAATGCCTTTTCTGGGGAGGCGTTTCAAGAAAGGAAATTTACCGGCTGCAGCCGCTTGCATTCAAATCGGTTGGAAGAAAGTGGTTCCCTTTAATTGAGTTCTTTTTCAATATCTGGCTCTATCGATCCAACTGGTTATGCAAAAGAGAAGCCGCAAGGGCTGTCGACAGAATGGAAGACTTCACCAAAGAAGGCTATACAATCGTCGGTATTGTCGGGGTAGACGATAGCCCGACATGTGGAGTTACCAAAACAGTGGATATCGTGGAAATTGTTAAGAACAGTCAAACACTTGGTATCAGCCTGGAAGATGCAGAGAATCCTCATATAGAAAAATTCAGACATATTCTGCAGACTTCGCGGGACAGCGGATCAGGATCTTTTTTAGGTTCCATCATGAGGGAACTTAGAAAGAGGCAGATGGCTGTAAATGTGGTGGGATTTGACCCGTGGTCTGAACCCCAAGTTGAGGCTGATAGAATTGCCGGTTTGCTGAACCTTAAGCATTGAATAGAAGGTTTCCATAAATATTGACGTTATCAACATAAACAAAAATTGCGAGGTAGTAATATGAGTTTTCTGAATATCGATGAAAAAAAGTGCAAAAAAGACGGACTCTGCGTTGCAGAATGCCCGGTGGCCATCATCCATCAGAAAGACAAAGAAAGTATTCCGGAGATAGTCCCCGGCGGAGATAAGGTCTGTCTGCTCTGCGGCCATTGCGTCGCAGTTTGCCCGCACGGCGCCCTCAGTCATGGCAGGATTCCTATTGAAGCATGCACACCCATCGAGAAAGAGATGGTCATCAATGAAGAACAGGCGGTTCAGTTTCTCCGCTCCCGGCGCTCGGTCCGCTTTTTTAAAGACAAGCCGGTTGAAAAAGAAACCCTTCAG
>JAHECJ010000568.1 GCA_024641805.1 Desulfococcus sp. | reverse complement strand
GTCTTTTGATATTTCCGGAATCACCCTCCAATACCGTTACAATGAGAGGCCTTACCGTATCTCGCTATCAAGCCCATTGGAACTTGCATGTATCGATGATCCCGACGCTGCCATTGCCTCCATTGACAAGGAAACCTGGGAAGACAAAGTGATTAAAGACGATTTCAGCCGATTAAAAGAAGCGGTAGCCGGAGATATTCGTAGCGGCCGCAAAGGGGAGGCGGTCAAGAAAATAGACCGGTATTATTCAGAGCAGGAGTCGATCAATGCCAGCGTTCAGTCGGATGCCATTGCCGGTAACCTGAAGAATGATGTTAAGCAGCTCCGGGAAACGGTGGACGAAACCTTCGCCGGAACCCCTTCAGCCGTCGTTGAGAAACAGAAAAAAAACGCAAAGGTTCTTCAATTTGAAAGCTACAAGGAACGAAGAAAAAATTAAATCAAAGATTGAAGGCTAAAGGCGCAAGGATTCGACAATTTTTAGTCAATCTTAAACCTTCAGCTTTCGACTGTATACCTTCAACCTGCCAGTATAGGAGAAAATCATGGGAATAATGACACGTTTTACACGCTTGTTCAAGGCGGACATACATGGGGTGATGGATCAGATCGAAAACAAGGGACTGATTCTCAAGCAGTGTCTGCGGGAAATGGAAGAGTCCCTGGCAAAAAAACAGGGTCAACTGAATCAATTGAAAACCGCATTGGATGAGATCCGGAATGAAACCCGACAGCTTGATCGGGAAAGAGAAAAAATAGAACTGGATCTTACAACCGCCATCGAGAAGGACAAGGATGACATCGCACGGCTTCTCATTAAAAAACGCATGAAAACCGATCAGCAATTGGACACTGCCGCCCGTAACGCCGAATCCATTGAAAACCGGATGACAGTGCTAAGCGAAAATACCGAAGCGCAAAAGCATCAGTATGCGGAAATGCAGCTTCGATCAGAAATCTGGTTCCAGAAATCTGAACACCGAAAATGGGAGGATTACAGCTCCGATATGATTCCTAAAGCCTCCTGGAATTCTATTTCAGACGAGGAGGTTGAACTGGAACTGATTAAACGCAAGGACGCCATTCAAGGAGGGTTATAAAATGAATCATTTTAAGCGGCCCGTTCGGACAACCATTTTCTATGGTCTCATTAGCAGTCTGATGTTTATCCCCTTTGGGTTATTTTTTGAGTACACCGTTTTCTGGCCCATGTTCTTCCGGCTGTTCATATTTTCCTGTCTTACGGCATATTCTATGATTCTGGTCTCCTGGGTCAGCAAGAGCCGTGTTTCCGTAATTTTCCCATTATTGTTTCTATTTCTTTTTGCTTTCGGGCAAAGTTCAATTTCAGCATTCTTGTTGCTTTGCCTTGGCACGCTGAGCTGGATCCGAAGCGGTGTCTGTTTCCAAAATGGTTTTGTCAGGTCGTTGGGTGGAGAAATTATTTTCAGCATCGGCGGAGGCGCACTGGTCGCTTATTTCAGCCCCCATTCTCCGATGGCCTGGGCTCTCGGTATCTGGATGTTCTTTTTGGTTCAGTCCATGTATTTCATTGGATTGACGGATTTGGGCCAAGAGAAAGAAAACATACCAATAGATTCTTTCGAACAGGCCAGGATGAAGGCCGACGGGATTTTGAAGGTCTGACGCAGCCATTAAACTTTAATGGCAGTTTCAATTCTAGTTGATAGCAAATGTAAACAAAGAGGCTCCAAAGAACTTTTTACGAAAACATCCGCCATCTTCCTGCATCGAAATATATGAGATTGCAAGGATAGCGAATGCGAAGCAATTCCAACGTGAATAATGGGTTGCTTCGCATTTTTATGTTGAGTATTGATATCATATCAGAGAGTATATTCACCCAAGAACGAAGATTTGATGCTCGCATTTGGTTTTTCAAAAAGGAGAAAACTTTTTCATTATGAAGCGGTTCATTGAAGGATATAATAATAAAACATTTGATTTGATAGTTATCGGAGGCGGAATTACAGGCGCGGCGGTAGCATATGATGCTGCCGGCAGGGGCCTCAGCGTCGCCCTGGTTGAAAAAAAAGATTACGGATGGGCGACTTCCGCGGCCACATCAAAACTCATTCATGGGGGGCTCCGCTACCTTCAAAATGTCGAATTTGCCCTGGTCCGGGAGTCTTTACGGGAACGGCGGATCCTTGAAAATATCGCGCCAAATCTGGTTTATCCCATAGAATTCATCGTCCCCGGGTACAGGGACTTAAAACGGAACAAATGGATACTCCGTGCCGGCCTGACTTTGTATGATATTCTTTCCTATGATCGGAACAACACCTGGGATAAGAGCAAAAACATTCCCCACCACTCCTGGCTGTCCAGTGCCCAAATAATGAAACTGGAACCTGAAGTGAGATCAAAGGGGATGACCGGCGGGTCCATTTACTATGATTGTCAAAGCATTTACCCGGAGAGACTGACCCTTGCGTTTATCAAATCCGCTGTCCGCCATGGGGCTGAAGTTTCCAATTATACCAAGGTGGTTGATTTTCTGCATTCGGATCACCGGAAAATAGAGGGAGTTCGGGTTGAAGACACATTAACCGGCGGCACGACGGACATCAAAGGTTCCCTAGTCATTAACTGCGCAGGACCATGGGCAGATATCGTTCTGAACCTCGCCGACAAAACCGGAAACTCCAAACACCAGATCAAACGGTCCGA
>JAHECJ010000567.1 GCA_024641805.1 Desulfococcus sp. | reverse complement strand
CAGCTGCTCCATTCACTGCAGAAATCCGCATCAACCGTGAACGAAATTACGGACCAAATGAATCAATTCGGTGATATGCTGGAAAAAACAGTCAATGCGGATTTATCGTAAAATCTGTATCTCATAAGGAATTAATTTTTTATCTCTGATTATCTGAAAACCATTTGAAGATTAAACTGGAGGAGAAATGGCCCCCAAAAAACCGCGTATTGTTGCCATCGCTAATGAAAAGGGCGGCGTCGGGAAGACCGCAACCGTTGTCAATCTGTCTGCCGCCTTGTCTCTGGAAGGTCAAAAGGTCCTTGTTGTGGACATGGATCCGCAGCATAACACAACTAACGGCCTTGGGGTGGATATCGATGATGAGCGTATCAATATCTATGACCTGATCACCAATGGCCGGGAATACAAGGCCCGGGATGCGGTTTGCCGGACCAAATGGGAAAAACTTGACCTGATTCCGTCGCACATTGATCTTTCAGGGGCGGAGATTGAGCTGGTGGATGAAGAAGGGCGTGAAAACCGTCTGAAGGACGTCGTGGCTGAGGTTGCCGGAGATTATGACGTGGTTATCATGGACACGCCGCCGAGCCTTTCCCTGTTGACAATCAATGTGTTTGCGGCGGCCAGGGAAGTCCTGGTCCCATGCCAGACGCATCCTTATGCTTACAAGGCGCTCGAGGATCTGTTTGATACAATCGAAGACATCAAGGAAGAGATCAATCCGGATATAAAGATTTCAGGCATTATTCCGACCTTTTATGATCAGAGAACGAAAATCAGCCGGGACATCCTGGAAAGACTGCAAACCAATGACCGTTATAAGAACCTGTTGTTTGATACGGCCATCCGGGTCAATACCGACATTACAGCCAGTTCAGACAAGGGGAAACCGGTAGTTTTCTACCGTAAAAGCAGTTACGGTGCAAATGATTATATGGCCCTGGCCCGGGAGTTCATTGGATAGCAGAGCACAGCTTCTTTTTCAGCGGTTGTAATTTTTGCAGATCCGTTTATTATAAAACAATCAGGTAATATTTTTTTTGATCAGATCATGACTGATATGTCAGTCAGAAAGATTTCGGGAGAACTTCTATGGGGGAACCCAATACGAAAAATGCGTTAATTGAGTCGGCGATCAGAATTTTTCAGCAGAAAGGGTTTCAAATGACACGGGTGTCGGATATTGTATCTGATGCCGGAGTTTCCCAGGGGACTTTCTATAATTATTTTCGTTCCAAGGAAGAGGTGTTCCGGGAAATCTGCAATGATTTTATCGATCAGGTGCAGAAGAAGTTTATTGAACGGACAGAACACATGTTTGACGGGGATACGTCGGCGGAAGTGGTCGGAAATGTCCATCAGGTGGTCCGGGATCTTTTTAAGATTTATCATGATAACCTGGATGTTGCGGAACTCCTGTTCCGGGAGGGGATCGGTAATGGCGGTATTTTCAAAGAAATCTACGAAGGCATGCTGGCAATTTTCCTGGAGCTGATTGAAGAACAGGTTCAAAAGGCAGTTCATCGGGGATTTATTCATATCGAGGACGCCCAGATCGGGTCTGTCTTCTTATTCGGTCTGTTTGAACGAAGTCTTTTATATTTTATGCTGATCCAGAAAACCGCGGATCTCGACAAGCTCGAAAGGGTAATGGTGGAGTTTATTTTAAAAGGATTGTCGTTTGATTATAATTTTAAGATTTGATTTCAAATAAAAAAACCGGCGGCCATGTCAGCGGGCCGCCGGTTTTTTTTATTTTAATTCATCGACAGGTTAATGATGCACGGGCGCGTGCGCTTCGGTTTTTTCTTCAGCCGCTTTGACTTGGGTCGCGGCATCAGCAGCTACTTTTTTAACAGCTGCCTTCGGTTCCGGGGTCTTGACGGATTTCTCCAGAGTTTCAAGCGCCTGTTTGATTTCTTTTGTTTTCTTATCTACAAGTTCCTTCTGGGTTTTATCTGCACTTAAGGCAGCCGCCTTTTTGAGATTTTCCAGAGCTGCTTTATATCCTTCAATTGTATTTTTCCCTGCAGCCACATCCGCCTTATAGACCAGGAACATAAAATCGATTTTATTCAGGCGGTTTCTGGCCTCTTTTTTATGAGCATTGGTCGGTGCAACATCCATTGCCTTGTAAAGGTTGGATTTGATTGTTTCAAAGTCCAGCAGTCCTTTTGCTTCAGAAAGCGCTTCTGCTTTCCGGATATAATAATCAAAAGCAGGGACCATGGCTTCTTTTTTGGTATAAACTGATTTGACAGGTTCCTTGATGGTCGCATCCGGCACAGTCATTATCAGTTTCCGGCCGGTCGGCGAGAACTTTCCCTGCCAGATTTCCACTGCTTTACCGGTGGATTTCAGGTAATAATGGTTCGTATTCATGGCACTTGCGATAATCAGCAGGCCGAACAGGCCGCCGACGATGGCGATCAGCATTTTCACAGCATTGCCCTTCGGCGGTTCGGTGGGTTCCTGAACTTTCGGCATTACAGGTGCTACGGGCGGTGCTGGCGGCACCGGCGGTTTTTCGGGCGCCTTGGGGACTTCTTTTTTGATTTCAGGCTTTGTTTCCTTCGGCTTCGGTGCCGGCGGTACGGTTTTTTCTTCCGCTTTCGGCGCTTCGTGCTTCTTCTCCGTTGACGGTGCCGGCGGTTTTTCTTCGGCTTTCTTTGGTTCTTCGGTTTTTTCAATA
>JAHECJ010000566.1 GCA_024641805.1 Desulfococcus sp. | reverse complement strand
TACAGAATATACTGGCGTGCCCATGAAAGACCTGCTGGATGACGCCGGGCTATTGCCGTCGGCTAATGGTATCACCGTTTATGCACCCGATGGATGGGCCCAGTACCACCCCCTGAATTATGATTCCGACATAGAGATGTATCATGTTTACGGAAATATACCCGGGAAAACCTATCAATATCCTCCGGCTGTCTATTACTACAGTGAAGAAGCGGATCTGAACCAAAATTCGGATTACGGGTGGTGTGACTACAGCGCCCCCTCCTGCACGGGTCGTTCAAACGGCGACGCCATTTTCGTTCAAAACGAGCTCAAAGCGATTCTTGCCGTCACCAGGGATGGTGCGTATCTGGATACGGGTGTGTTAACCGATGAAAACAAACTGGACGGTGAAGGCCCATTCCGTGTCGTGGTACCTCAGAAAAATCCCACTCCGCCCGACCAGTCTGCCAAGTCCGATAAACAGGATGTTATCTGGCCCTATACCGATGACTGGGACCATAATGCCGGTTCCTGCAGCCGATCCGCGACCATTATTCGGATTGAGCCCATGCCGGAAGGCACCACGGATATTGACGTGCTCGAAGCCGGATGGACATATGTAGACCAGGAAAAAATCATCATATACGGCGCCATTGACGGAACCGACTCCAACGGCAACGGCATACTCGACAGTGAAGAAAAAACCGGCGAGACCGCCGATTACGATAAAGACGGGATTCCCGATTACAAGGATACGGATACCGCCCTACTCAGGCAGTCAAAAGGGCTTGAAACCATCATGATCCACTCTGCAAAAGGGGATCTGGCGGATGTGGCGGCATTTGGCGAGGATGATCCGTCGATCATTGAAAACGGAAAACCGGCCATTGTCTTTCCCTATGGTGCGCTTCGTTTTAACATCACGGGGATCAACCCGGGGGATTCCGTTGAAGTTGCGATCATGTACCCGGAGGACGTCCCAACCTATGCGGAATATTATAAAATAACGGAAACCGGATGGCAGCAGATCGACTTTACAAGTAACAACGGAGACAATATTATCAAAATTAAATTAAAAGACGGTGATCCGGCAACCGATGGTGACGGAATTGCAAACGGCATTATCGTGGATCCGGGCGCACTCGGCATTCCGGATGAACCGGCAGACACCGGCGGCGGCGATAGCGGCACGTGCTTTATCATGACATTGATGAAGTAATTTGAATTATCAGCAGGTTGTTGAAAAACGTCATGAGCGCCGCCAAGACAAGGCAAAATTCAACGAAAAAGCGGAGTTTATGTCTATAAATGAGAATTTTTAGGAGAATTTTAACGCCGTATTGACAAGCGCAATAGTTTTCCAACAGCCTGATAGAGAACTTACCTGATCTGTTAAACAACCGGGGGCATGCTTTATAATATTTAAACATGCCCCCGGTTTTTTGGGGGGTTATTTTGGATGAATCGTTCAAAACATGGAGGCTGCAAAAGGGAAATAATTTAACCAGGCAGAAAAAACAGAGCCGTTTCTGTTTCGTTAATATTTATAAAAAATTGGAATTCAGGTGGAGGTCAGGCATGACGCTATCAATAAATTGTTTTTTTTACAAATCAGTTGATATATAATGTCCACTACTAAAAACAGATCAGAATCCATTCGCCCTGTGTTCACCTTTTAAGTTTAGAACCGGATATGATGAAAAAGCTGCTGTCAACCAAAGATGTTGCCGAATTTTTGGGAGTAAATGAGAAAATGGTTTATTCCCTTGTTTCGGAAAAAGGTCTTCCCGCTTCAAAAGTGACCGGGAAATGGCTGTTTCCGCTACACCTGGTCGAGCAATGGGTTGAAGCCAACACTTTAAACTATCCTGAAACGCGGCAACAACTCCCGCCCTATGACGGATTGCTGATTATCACCGGCAGCAATGACCTGCTGCTGGAAAAAACCATTGCCCTGCTGAACAGGCGTTTGACCGGAGATATCGCAGTCTTTGCCAATTTAGGCAGCATGGGCGGCCTGCAGGCCCTGAGACGGAATGCCTGCCATATTGCCACGTCTCACCTGCTTCAGGACAATGGGGATGAGTATAATTTTGACTTTGCCGGGCGGGAATTCAACAATATGCCGGTAATTGTCAACTTCTGCCGGCGGGAACAGGGGTTCCTCATTCAAAAAGGAAATCCGAAAAAAATAAAAAAATTAGACGATATCGACCGGGCGGAAATTCGGGTGGTCAATCGGTCCTTAAGTACGGGAACCCGACTGCTTTTTGACCGGGAACTGCAGAAAGCCGGGATAGAACTCAAAACAATCAACGGCTATGACCATGAAGTCAACAGCCATATGGAAGTAGGCCTTGAAGTACTTTCAGGCCGAGCCCATTTCGGCCCCGGCATCCGGCCGGTGGCCGCGCTTTTAGGATTAGACTTCATCCCGCTGCGTTGGGAACGTTATGATCTGTTGATTACCAAAGAACGATTTTTTGATAAAGGCATTCAGAATTTTATCGGATTACTACAAGAAACCGATTTTAAACAAATCGCGGAATCAATATCAGGGTATGATGTTTCCTCCAGCGGCAAAATCGTTTATCCAAAAGATGCCACCGCATAAATTCCATTTGACGCGCAATGAATGATTTCCAACCGCCTTTTCTGCTTCGTAACCGGCACACACAATCCATACTCAACAGCATCAAACTGCGGCGCCCCTTAGTTGCCA
>JAHECJ010000565.1 GCA_024641805.1 Desulfococcus sp. | reverse complement strand
CCCTCTTATTCAAGCCGGTTAAGGCCTTTTTCAAACGGTTGTTTTCAGAGGAATATACAGGCGGCTGATTTTCCCCGACAAGAATTCTTGTTTTAAGAACAAAATGATTGTAATGCTGTGAGAATTAAATAAAACGCAAAATTTTAGATTTGAAGAACACCATATGAAGAAAATATACATAAGCAGCGAAAACACAGCGACCCTTGTATGCCCTCAGTGTGATAAAGCCCAGATCCTCGATGTCACCAGATACAAGAAGAAAGAAGGCACCATAAAAATTAAATTTACCTTTAAATGCCGGCATTGTTATTGCGGAACAGAACATGCGGTCGATTGTGACGGAACAAATTGCAAGCAGGGCAACACACTTATTGCATTGCTGGAACGGCGCAGGCATTTCAGAAAAAAGGTGAATCTCGCCGGAAAAATTTGGGATGAGGACGGAACAGAAGCCGCGGTTAAGATTCTTGATATATCAAAAAAAGGAATGCAGTTTAAGGTGATTAACCCAGGGACCTACGAGGTGGGAAAGAAGTTAACGATTGCATTTGAGCTGGATGATCCCCAGCGGTCTAAAATAAATAAGAATTTGGTTATCCGAAAAATTATTCCCCCTGACCAGCTGGGGGTGGAGTTTACCAGTGCGGATAATTTTATCAGCCATTCCGACAAAGCCATTGGATTTTATCTGATGGCCTGAAATGCGTGACCTGGCCCGCTTTTGAAAAAAGAAAAGACAATTCAGATTCATTGGAATTTAGAATGTTCAACAGGGTGATACCCGGTATTTCCTGCCCCGAGTGCGGTGCAGCAGTCGCATTAAAAAAAACCTGACAGCAAATCCTCGTGATCTGCAGGTCCTGCGGAAAAGAATTTGCACTGGAACAATTTTCAGACCGGATCAATGACGCCATAGAGGAGATGCTGGCCCGGACTCCATGCAATCGTTTATAATGGAAATCCTCCCTGCCCTGTTTCCCTGCCCTTCATTCCCTCGCAGGCTGGAAACTGTTTTACGCTGGGCATAGTCCAACCCGAACAAACAGACGGACAAATGTTTTAATTCAGCGCGAGCCGGCTTCTGGAGATTGCAAATCGCCGGACCTCTTCATCGTTTTCATCCACCTGGATGAGACCATAATTTTGGGTAGTTTCATCATTACGGCGTTCTATAATAAATTTATAAATCTCATCAGATGCAATTTCCGTCACATAGACGGCGGGGCCTATTTGTTCCAACTCAATGCGCAGCGAATCAACGGCAAAAACACTTTGCAGTTTTTTGCGTTTCATTTCCCGCTGGATGGCATGCGTCAATTCGGCATAGGAAATGCTTAAATGATTTTGAATGGATTTTAAAATGGCCTGGGACAGCTCCCTGGGCGCTTTTCTGAATGTCACCGGTTTCAGGAATTCAGTCATGCCGGTGTTATCTGTCTTTCTTTTCAGGGAAAAGATCTTTTTCAGCGAACCGGAGAGCGATTCCCTCTTGTAAACGATTTCAATGCTTTTTGCGGCTGCCTCTGACAGACCTTTAAAGTCAACCACAAAACGAATGGTATCATCCTTCTCGCCGATCAGCGGCAGAATGACTGAGCCGGGCTGCTCCCGGCTATCCCAAACGGTAGCCTCCATGACCCAGCCGATGGTCATGCAGTTCTTGCTGATCCTTTTATCAACGTGCCACTGCCTCTTTGTGATCGAACGACTGGTGAGCACGGCAAGGGCGTCATCCACCAGCGTGACAAGTTCGGCAGCGGATTTGTCTTCAGGCCATGCTTTTGCGATATCCTGGAGCACCTCCCAGATAAAAAAGAACTCCGGTATATTTTTAATTTCCTTTTTTGTCTCGCGGTCAATGGCGCATTTGACATTCAGCTGGATATCCTTTTCCTGAAAGGGCGTTAAGGGAAGGCGGAATTCCATTCCAAAAGGATTTTCAGCAATAACGAGAATGTCCTGGCCGAGCAGTTTGAGGTTCTGTCTCAGGGTAACGCCATAGGATTTCAATCCGTCGATTTTAAATAGTCTGGTGAGCACATTATAGACCAGCCCGCTGCTGCCGATCTCCCGATTTTTAGTGATGATGCCGGTCAATAAATCCATAAAAAAAGAATTAGACATATTGGCTTCAATGGGCAAATCAAGCTCCCGGGTCTCGTTGCTCAAGCCTGAGAGTTCAAAGAGCAGGCAATGTTCTCCCTTTAATTTGAAGACCACCGCAACGGGATGCTGAAAGAACGGTATGATGCCCGCGGGATAGACCCGCATTTTATAACGATTTTTAATCAGTATCCGGTTGACATAATCCACTGCATGACGCCAGTCGGATTCCTGTTGGTCGAATTCCGACAGTGCATTGAACAGCATGATACGGACAGGCTCAATCTGATTCGCTTCCGATAGTATGTTGCCACGCGCAAACAGCTTCATTACGTAAGGATTTGTTACCGGCCGGACTTCCAGTTCCGTCAGCATAGATGCATTTCCTCGTTCAAGTCTAACGTTGCCAGGAAAATCAATCAGGGTTATTTGGCCTAATAATGACGCATTATGCCCAGATTTTCAATATTTTTATAACCTTTTAAACTTCCTGAAGCCTGAATTTTTCGGTCGTTTCGCCAATGGATCAAGCGGAACTTTTTTGCCAGATTCCATGGCGGTTCACAGGCTGGAGCAGCTACACGGAACCGCTTGGGCGGTCATTTT
>JAHECJ010000564.1 GCA_024641805.1 Desulfococcus sp. | reverse complement strand
CCTTTCGCCCAAGGGAGAGGATTTTTCAAGCATTACGGCAGAAGATCAGATCCGGTATGATTTACCGGCGATTTCAGATGCCGTGTTTAGTGTGACGGGAACGCCGGCTTTCTGGATCGGTCATTCTTTCGGCGGAATTTTTATTCTTGCGGCACTTTCGGTAAACTGGCTGAGTCAGGATCGTGTACTGAGCCTGGTCACCTTCGGGAGCCAGGTCAGTTATGGCGAGCGGTATTTAAAAATTCCGCCGGTGGCATGGACGTTGTCAACATTGCTGCGGGTGGCGGGCAGTTTCCCGGCACCCAGATTCGGTATGGGACCTGAAAGTGAATCCGCCGGCACCATGATCGAAACCATCCGATGGAAGAAATTCCGGGGTAAATGGGCCAATTCGGAAGGGGTGTCTTACTGGTCCGGGCTGGAGAAAATAAAAATTCCGGTGATAACCTATGCCGCGGCCAACGATAAAAGTGATCCGCCGGCCGGCTGCCGGAAGATCCATAAACGTCTGGGAAGCACGGATAAGATGTTTATGGTGCTGGGGAAAGATACCGGTTTCTCGAAAGATTACGACCATGTGGGAATGCTGCTGAGCCGGGAGGCGCAGGAGGAGGTTTGGCCGGATCTTGCAGGATGGCTCAAGGATCGCATCTAAAACCGCATTTAACGCCCGATTGCTGTGTTGCAAGCCTCTTCAAAATACTCACATACATTCGTATGCTCCGTTTTTTCATCGACTTGCGCCTTACACTCGAACGTTGCATGCGATTTAAAACCCTTCAGATAAGGGGGGGGAATGGAAAAAAGTACGCCTCATTCCTCGCGATTTATGTGCCTTGCCAAAAGTTATGAAAATGGTGAAAATTTTACTTTGCCGGCTAAGATGCGATGGCTTAGGTCAAAATTCAGTTATTGCATTTTTTGCAAAAGTCGCCGCCGATCGGAAAAATACATAGAGGAGCATTTTAACCTTGATGCGAGCATTTTTAAAAAATTTAAAAGAACAGAATGGCAGAGTATTTTTCAGGGCACTCGTGATACTGTTTTTGATTATGGGGGCCGGGCTGGGCGGGCTTCTGTTTTACGGGTCGCGATCCATTCATGATCTGTTTGAAAACAATAAAAAACTGAAGCAGGCGATTGAGAACCTGACCCGCGAGGACCAGATCGGTTATGCCAAGGTCATCCGCCAGGAAACAATTGACGGAAAGCTGTACACCACCTTGAAGTTTGTCGAGACAGCCCGGGACAATCAATTGAAAAAAGTGCTGGAGCGGGAATATGCCATCGAGGGTGATGTGGTTTTTTTTGATGCGCTGATTGTGACATTTAACAATGAAGATGTCATGACGGGCGAGAAACGGGCATTGTATTTGTGGCGCCGTGTCTATGGTGAAAGCATGGCGCCGTCTGAAGGGTACCCCATTGAAATGGAATCCCAGGCACCCAAACGCTATGCCGATTTTCTGGCGCAGTTGAGTCTGCCGGAGCAGGAAATGTTTTGGGACGCGGTCTGGAAACTGGCCGATGATCCGGATGTGCTGAAGAAACATGGCATTGAGGCGGTCTACGGTAATGCGGTATACAAAAAGCTGCGCCCGGGGCTGATCTATGTGTTTAAGATCAGCGGGAATGGGAGGGTATATCCGGAAACCGTTCCCGACATTTGATGACAATGCAAAATGTCCAATTTCTTTGGTGCACTTCATTCTTCGTCATTCAGCGTACAAAAAGTACGCATCATTCCTCACAACTTGTGCGCCTTGAAATTGAGCCATTTTTCATTGCCATCAGAAAATCAACCTAATGAAATTTGAAATTTTAAGGATAACTTATTTAGTAGCTGGGACAAATTTTGACACCTGAAACCTGACACCTATTTTCTTGATATATTATGCCTGAATCGATAAAAACCCGCATCAAAAGATGGATGTATAATTTTTATCCGGTGTACCGCCGGACCGGCGCCCGAATCATTTATATGGATGATTCATGGAAAGAGGTTCGGATCGCGCTGCCCCTGAAGCTCTGGACGCGCAATTATTACGGCACCATATCCGGGATCAGCATGTTCGGAGGCGTGGACCCGATTTATATGGTCATGCTCATCAATCTGCTGGGACCGGAGTATGTGGTCTGGGATAAGGAAGCCGCTATTTATTTTAAAAAGCCGGGAAAAACACGATTAACGGCCCGGTTTGTCATTGATGATAATGAATTGAATTTGATACGCAAATCGCTTGAATCAGAACAATCGCTGATCCGAAGTTATCAAATCGACCTGAAGGATACAGAGGGGACGGTCTGCGCAACTGTCGACAAGGTGATCCATATCCGGAAAAGGATTCATTCGGAAAAAACAGGAACTCATTGACATGGCAGAAAAAATGAAGTCTGCCGGGAGCGCTTAACAAAATTGTTAATTCCTGTTGGGAATAGTTGACATGCGCCGATTGCTGACCATATTATCGAATATAATTTAATCATTCAAAACACACACAGGAGATTACCATGAAAACGAAAAAAATGACCGTTTTGATTGCGCTGTTTTCTTTTTTGCTGGTGTCTTTTTCCGCCGGGATGGCTTGTGCGGAAGCATCAGGAACAATGGGGCTTGTGAGTATGCTGACCAGCCAGTTGGGGGTAACGGAACCCCAGGCCACAGGGGGAGCCGGTGCACTGTTTGGCATGGCAAAAGGAGCGCTCTCGGAAG
>JAHECJ010000563.1 GCA_024641805.1 Desulfococcus sp. | reverse complement strand
GCGGCAAATTTTTATTGCGTTTGCCGTGTATCTGCTGGTTAAAAAATTCGAATTTTCCGTTCAGGAAATCGCCGTTCTTTTTCTGGTGAACAATATTATCAATTATTTTTTAAGCCCGTTGATCGGAAGGTGTATTCTCCTGTTTGGCGAAAGATGGGTGCTGTCGCTGGAGTATTTTTCCCTGATTATCATTTTTATTTCATATGCCGTGGTCGAATCCAAAACCTTGGTCGCGTGCCTGTATGTGGCGGATCATATATTCTTCAATTTTGCCATCGCCATCCGCACCTTTTTTCAGAAAATCGCCGATCCCAGGGATATTGCCCCCAGCATGGCCGTGGGGTTCACCATCAACCATATTGCCGCGGTTTTTCTGCCGGCGGTCGGCGGCCTGCTCTGGATGGTGGATTATCGCATTCCGTTTGTGGGCGGCGCCGTTTTCAGTTTTTTTTCCCTGCTGCTGGTTCAGCTGATAACCGGACAGCTTGAAAAAAACGTAAAAACGGTTTAGATTATAAAAACCTGATAAAAGCATTCACCATCCGCTCATATTCCGTAAGAATATCGTCTTCAAGTTTTCAACACCCGGTCAGGTCAACAATCCGGAATTGATATTCGTCAGTTATTCTGCCCTGTCATCCTTTAAGGAGATATTTGGAAGGTCTTTTATGAACAAATTTGACTATGATTATATCATTATCGGCAGCGGCTTTGGCGGGTCGGTTTCCGCTTTAAGGCTTTCGGAAAAAGGGTATAAGGTCCTGGTGCTGGAAAAGGGAAAATGGCTGAAAGCGGGCGATTTTCCCAAAACCAACTGGAACATTAAAAAATGGCTTTGGATGCCGCTTTTCAGGTTTCACGGTCTGTTCAGCCTCACGGTTTTCCGGCATGTCACAATTCTGGGCGGCGTCGGGGTCGGCGGTGGTTCGCTGGTCTATGCCAATACCATCCCCGTACCGCAAGCGCCTTTTTTTAAGGCAAAAACATGGTCTCACCTGGCAGACTGGGAGGAGGAACTTAAAGGTTTTTATCCCCTGGCGCTGAAAATGCGGGGGGCCGCTCCCTGTCCCCGCATGGAAACCGGGGATACGGCATTAAAGCAGCTGGCGAGGCAGATGGGAAAAGAAGACCAGTTCCAGCAGACCACCGTGGCTGTTTATTTTGGGGAGCCCGATGTAACGGTGCCGGACCCGTATTTTAACGGAAAAGGGCCGGATCGGACCGGATGTATTTTCTGCGGGGGCTGCATGCTCGGATGCCGGTTCAATGCCAAGAATACGCTGGACAAAAATTATCTGCACCTGGCGCAAAACTCGGGCGCGGTGATTCAGGCGGAATCCGAAGCAACCGATGTGATTCCTCTTAAATCTGCAGATGGCGCCGACGGATACCGGGTAAAATGGGCGTCATCGACAAAACTATTGAAATCAAAGGGGGAATTCTCCGCCAAGGGGATTGTGTTTTCCGGCGGTGTGCTGGGAACCACCCGTCTATTGCTGAAACTCAAAGCCACGTCTTTACCCCGGCTGTCGGACAAGGTGGGATGGGGTGTGCGGACCAACTCGGAAAGCTTGGTGGGCGTCACCACCCGGGACAAGGACACGGTCTTTTCAGACGGCGTGGCCATCAGTTCCATTCTTCATACCGATGAGAACAGCCATGTGGAACCGGTCCGATATTCGGCGGGCAGCGGCATCTGGCGGCTGCTGATGTCTCCGATGATTAAGGGAAACAACGTGCTGGTCCGGATCTTTAAAATTATTTTAGATCTTTTTCTGCACCCCATAAAGAATTTTAAGGCGTTTACCGTCAGCGACTGGTCCGCAAAAACCCAGATTCTGTTGTTTATGCAGACCATTGACAGCACCCTGCGGCTGACCCGGGGGCGCCTGGGCCTCAAGTCCACCGTCGATAGCGGTGAACCGCCCACGGCCTTTATTCCGGAAGCCAAACAAATCGCCGACGATTACGCAAAAATCGTCAACGGCAAACCCATGGTGCTGTTAACGGAAACGGTTTTGGGCATTCCGACCACCGCCCATATCCTGGGCGGTGCGGTCATGGGGAAAGACCGGGAAGAAGGGGTGATTGACAAGGACAACCGGGTGTTCGGGTATGAAAACATGTACGTGTGCGACGGGTCCATGATTTCCGCCAATATCGGCGTCAATCCGTCTTTAACCATCACGGCCCTTTCCGAACGGGCCATGAGTAAAATCAAGCCAAAAGGGGGATCGTCTGTTAATTAAATCGTTGGCCGTGTTTAATGGGATTTGCCGGCTTTTAAATATTTTTGGATCCCCCCGGCAAAGACAATCAGGCCGATGACGCCCATTACAATGGCGGGAACCATGTTGTGAAAGCCTTCAAGTTCGGGGCTTATGAACAATGTGTGGGTCTGCATGTAAAACATCCATCCCAGGCCGCCCAGAAACGCCATCACGCCAAGAATTATCCGGGTCATCATGCTCAGCCGTTCCAATTTGAGATTTTTTTCGTTTTCTTCGAGTTTCTCATATCTCAGCGTCAGGCGGTCATGAATAATATACGCGGCAACCAGAACAATGATCGTAACGCTTGTTACAAATTCCCATACATAGTAATAGAGTTCGCCCATTTACAAAATCCCTTTATGGTTTGTTCATAATTTGAATTCAGTAACATTTAATTAAAAAATTGTAAAGCAGTCTAACAGGCTGTTGAAAAACTATTGCG